>NZ_JAYGIF010000100.1:0-62078 GCF_034931345.1 Pseudanabaena sp. CCNP1317
ATGCACCAATGCTTGGAGTTGCTCAATTTCTAATGGTGGTGGTGTCCAAAGAGCAGGTTTTAAAGCTGCACAAAATCTAGCAATCACTTTGGCATCAGCACGGTCTGTCTTTGTCCGACTTAACTCACTCTTACCAAAGGCTTTGGGACGAGATGGATTGACGATACTTACTTTGTACCCTGCCTCTACTAAGAATCTAGCTAAGGCATTGCCGTATGTGCTGGTAGCTTCCATACAACTATGCAAGTTTGTCACATTTTGAAGGTTTAGCCATTCTTGTAATTCAGCAAATCCTTCAGGATTGTTGCCAAATACTTTACTCTTGATTTTGGCGTTGCCTTGGATTAGGGCAACATCAAACTTGGCTTTGCTGATGTCTATGCCTAAAACATCTAATACTTCATTGCTATTGTTCATAGGTATTTCCAGTCTTTTTGCTAGATTTATCCATCAAGCAATCAGTGGTATTAAACTATCCTTGTGAATGCAGGTTTACCCATTAGGCGACCTCTGATACTGTCCAGTCTTTACTGTTGCCACTGTTGAAGCAGAGACGACTCTATCTACATTACGGGCTTGGTGTCCCTAGGGGTTGAACGAGTTTATCTCTGCCTTTGCTTGTTGGATCTTAGTAAAGATTTTATCCTTTACTTTTCTTCCTAGATACAAGGGGCTGTGTCCCCGTGCCTGCCCTAGACTTTCGCCATCGCAAGAATTCCTTCCACGTAACATCAGCGATAATTGCTGTAAACGAAAAAGCCGCGCTCAGCGCGGCTTTTTCGTTTAAGGATTTGGTGGACACCAGAATAGATTTTGACTAGATATGCCAAGAGATTCGAGAATCTCCTTCATCGTTTTAGTACATTCCATCCAATAGTCTTGGTTGTCATACATCCAGTCGGGACTGAAATGGAGATCGTAATGGAGTAGATTTGGGATATCGGCAAACTCATCAGATGTTTGCTTAGAAATAAGCAGCACTCGGAATGGTTTGCCTTTGCATTTAATCGTTAGCTTCTCGATCAGGTCTAGCACATAGTCGCGATTAGTTACGCCAGTACGCACAAATAAAACTTCATCGCAATGATCCAGAGTGTATAAAAATCTCTTTGCCCGCGCCGAATAGCGAACCCGCATTCTTTCATGAATCGGCTGCATATTATTCGCAGGATCGTCGGTATCTTCGACTTCATGCCCAAAGGATAAGCCAGACCATTTGGAATGATAGACTCTCCCCTCTTCAATATTGTAATGGAGATAATCAGGGTTCCACATGTCTTGGAAATCATTCATTACCATATCTGACACATCGCCTAGATTTGTGGAACGAGCCAAATCAAAGGGGAACGCTGGCCCATCATATTCCATTTTATACAGGAGCATTCTCGCCGCGCAGCGATCGCCTAAAGGCAAAATGGCAATGCGATTAATTTCTGACAGTTTACATTTGTATTTGAGCAGCATTGTCGATTTGAATGGAGCCTTGACTCGACTCTCTAAACCCTGTTCGCCGATCATCATCGTCCGAAATGGAGCTTCTAGATTAGCAGGATCGTGATAAACACCTGCAGGCATGGCTGCTAGAGCAGACCGAATCTCTTTCCACATCGGATGAATGTTATATTCTTCTTCAGATTCATTGATAATCCGAATCGTGCGATCGCCTTCCTTGAGAATACCTAGATGTCCATCATAGTAAAGAATTTCTGCGTTTTGAGGAGCAAAAAACTTAAGCGCAGAGCAATATTGCAGATCGACTCCAATCGGAATTTTAACTGTATTCTCAATCGAGCCATTAAACCCAACTGAAAGTAATGGAACCAAGCCTAACTCATCATTTTTAGAGACATATGATGTGCCAAAGGTTAAGCCAGCCTTACGCTTCAGTGCTTCTTGTAATTCCTTCCAAGTAGGAGTGATATTGTAAGTATATTCAGACTTATTGATAATTCTTAAGGTCTGAGCTTCAGGGTTAGCAAACACTTGAAACCCATATTTATCTTCATAAATAGAAATCTCGGATGTTTTGCTAGAATGCGATATTAGTGTCTGTGCTTGCGATCGCTGAATGCGATCAATCTGGAAAATGTCGAGATTAATCGCTTGAAACATTAGCTCATGCCCTTTGGTATTGGGATGAGCCACATCTAGAGATATGTCATGTTTCCAGCCTCCATAACCATTGTCCAACACATCCAACCAATCGAGAATAGGAACTCCCCACTTCAACATACGATGGTAAGTATCGCGTAGCAGCCAATTATGTTCGGGGTTGTAGTCTCCATGCGGATATAGACCACCAATAATAGGCAATGCACCTAAATCTTGAGTCATCTTGATTAATTGCAGTAACCCACTCTCAAAGCGACGTTGCACTGCTCGGCGATCATGAGGACGACAATAAGCTAGCCCTTCATTTCCCAAGGAAAGAGAAATGATCACTACATCTGGTTTTTCAGGCGCAACAACCGAAGTAAAGCGTTCAATCGTGCTGGTGACATTTGCCCCCAATTGTGATCGATTGACCAGTTGATGCCCATATTTTTCTTGCAAAGCTTGTCCTAGATGACTTGCCCAACCTTTGAGTAGCCAAGCACTACATCCCATCGCCACAGAACTACCGATGACTAATACTTTAAGTCCATCTGGTGAGGGTATTGCTGATTTTGAGTCTGGAGCTAAGGCGATCGCCTTTTCCAAATATCCATAGGGATATGCAGGAATATAACCAAAAGCTTGATCATCCACAATAATTGTCGAGGTTGAGGAATTAATATGATCTAGCTCAATCGGAACCCATCGATTAGCATCATTTTCACATTCCCATACAGTTTTACCGTTGGCTGCAACTCGTACATACTTATACTCAATTTTTGCTTCAGAGTCAGGCAAGGTTAACGGATCAATTTCTACATCTACCCACCAAATTGGGTAGCGATCGCCTGATGTACGCAAAGGTAAATATTTTTTAATGTCCCACGATCCCATTTGAGGAATCGAACCGACGATACCAATCATTTCCCCACTTTGAGTGGGAGCTTTTACCTGAAATCGATACATAGAAATGTCTTCTGTGGATAGGACTTGATTAGTTCTGCCTACTGTAGCTACTTGTCTTAAGGCAAGTCCCAACCCGATTGATGAGATGCTGCGCGAAGCACAGCATCTCATCAATCGGGTTGGATGTCTTAACAAGATCGGCTATAGCTATAACAATCATTAGTATTTAGGGCGATCGCCTCAGGTTTGAACTGTCTTAGAAACTATCATTCATTAGGTTTTAAGTCTGTTTTAGAAACTACAGCTAGCTATCCAGAAATATCGTTATTGATTGCTCAAAATTGGAGAACAACAAAATAAGAAACCGATTTTTGATGGTGCGGCTTTGCCGCACCATCAAAAATCGGTTTCTTATTAAATTACAGCGCCATGATAATTCAATTTCATCGGCAGAAAATAAGAGGTAACACAAAGTGCTGTCTCTTATTTTTTGGAGTTTTAAACTGGACGGAATTCGGTAAAATTATTAAGACATTGTAAAAAAGCAACTTTATATACTACGAGTATAAAAATTTTATGGCGAAGAAGAGTCTTGCAAGTTTGACTGCTGCGGAATTAGCAGGCAAGAAAGTTTTAGTAAGAGTTGATTTTAACGTTCCTCAAGACGAAACAGGCAAAATTACCGACGATACCCGTATTCGTGCAGCATTACCAACCATTAAGTACCTCACCGAAGCTGGCGCTCGCGTAATCCTCACCAGCCACTTCGGCAGACCCAAGGGTGTTACCGAAAGCCTCCGCCTCAACCCTGTAGCAGTGCGTTTATCTGAGCTACTTGGTCAGCCCGTTGTCAAAACCGATGATTGCATTGGTGACGCAGTTGCCGCTCAAGTTAATGCTCTCAACAACGGCGATGTCGCTTTGTTAGAAAATGTGCGTTTTTATCCTGAAGAAGAAAAGAACGATCCTGAATTTGCTAAAAAATTAGCATCTTTGGCAGACATTTATGTAAATGACGCTTTTGGTACTGCTCACCGCGCCCATGCCTCAACTGAAGGCGTAACCAAGTTCATCAGCACCTCAGTTGCTGGTTTCTTGCTTGATAAAGAATTGCAATACTTGAGCGGTGCGATCGACAATCCTAAGCGTCCTCTAGCAGCGATCGTTGGTGGTTCTAAGGTTTCTAGCAAGATCGGCGTAATCGAAACCTTGCTCGACAAAGTTGATTATTTGTTGCTCGGCGGCGGCATGATCTTCACCTTCTACAAGGCTCGTGGCTTGAGTGTTGGTAAGTCTCTCGTTGAAGAAGACAAGCTAGACTTGGCTCGCGCTCTTGAAAAGAAAGCCGCAGAACGTGGGGTCAAGTTTTTGCTGCCTACTGATGTAGTTGTAGCTGATAACTTCAAGCCTGATGCTAATGCCCAAACCGTGAGCATTGACAATATTCCCGATGGTTGGATGGGCTTGGATATTGGTCCTGACTCCGTAAAGGTATTCCAAGCTGCGCTTGCTGAATGCAAATCTGCAATCTGGAATGGTCCAATGGGTGTATTTGAGTTTGATAAGTTTGCGGTTGGTACTGAGGCGATCGCGCATACTCTTGCTGATCTCACAGCCACTGGCACAATCACCATCATCGGCGGCGGCGACTCCGTAGCTGCGGTTGAAAAGGTTGGTGTTGCTGACAAGATGAGCCACATCTCCACTGGTGGTGGTGCAAGCTTAGAACTGCTCGAAGGCAAAATCTTGCCTGGTATCGCAGCTTTGAACGAAGCTTAACAAAAAAAGAAGCGGCGCTAAGCGCCGCTTCTTTTTTAACGGAAATTATCAGGATTGAGTCTTCGACCACTACTGCCAGTAAAGCCGCTCTTGTTTAAACTTGCACCAGTGCCACCATCACTAGGATCAAGGAATGGCTTCAAGTACAAGTTGCCACTACGTACATTGGATACAGGGCGGGTTGGTGATAGCACCGAACCAAGGACACCATTAATTCCTGTGAGATCAATACCTAAGCCAAGATCACCAGTGATGTCATTTAAGGTGCGATCGCGTCCGCGATAGGTATTCACCGCCGTAGTTTGTTGTCCACTATCAGCCGTGGCGAGATTGCCAAACACCTGATCGCGAGTGGCGATCGGATCTTGACCATTGGGAACGGTCAAGACAATACGACAGGCTGAATTTTTATCAGTGGTAGCACAGATCACGTTGTAGCCGTTTTCAGTACTGGTTCGCATTTCTAGCAAACCATCGGGACGATAGGACTCTAAACGACGACTAATTTCATTGCAACGTCTTTCAGGTGACCAACCATCGCCCATGAGACTAGGAGCAGCCCAAGGGAAATATTTTTGGGGTTGACTCTTAGGTTGATAAACCACAATATACTGACCATCACGCGCTTGACAGCTAAAACGAGCCGTTTTGTTGTCCGTAGGATTGGCGGCTTTGTCGTTGGGGTTTTCGGAGGGAAGCGTTGAGGGATTTGAGCTAGGGCTAGTCTCGACAGGAATAATCTGCGCGAAACTAGGCATCGCGACTAGAGGCAAACTAAGGGCGATCGCCGATAAGCAGCCAAATTGCTTTTGCAAAAATTTTGGTAAATTTCGGGTTGAGTAGTTCATAGGATTAGCGGGTGTGTGAGGATTAGTAAACAAATCAAAGCTTCCCCCCAGATATATTTTGTGACTCTTGCGTAGAACGCCTATGAGATTGCGCGTCACTTTTTCTGATTCTAACTATAGATCCTTAGATCTTTCTATAGTTGCATGACCTCATGTTCAAAAAATATGTTCCCTCCAACAATAAAAAAGGCTGTGCTAAGCACAGCCTTTTTTATTTAGTCATTAATTTCGCTTTCTTCCGTCTCATCGTCAGGCGGTAAAGGCGATCGCAAGATTACAGTGTTATGCAATTTACCAATCCCCTCGATTTCGATATAAATGCGATCGCCTTCTTGCATTGGACCCACCCCTTCAGGCGTACCCGTAAGAATAATATCCCCTGGCAGTAAAGTCATAATTTGGCTAATGTAGGAAACGATGTAATCTGGTGAAAACACCATTTCCTCGATCGAGGTCGCCTGAAAAGGCTTTTTAGTATCATTTACAAAGGTTTGCAACATCGCAGTGGGACTGATTTCGCGCACAATCCACGGGCCCAAGGGACAGAATGTGTCAAAGCCCTTGCCCCTAGTCCATTGACTATCGCTTCTTTGGAGATCCCTTGCCGTCACATCGTTAGCGATCGTATAGCCCCAAATAGCAGCGATCGCTTGATTAGGTGTGACATTAAAACAATGAGAACCAATCACCAATGCTAGCTCACCTTCATATTCCACCCGTTTAGACTGCGGAGGTATGGCTATTTCTGCTTCAGGCGCGATAATTGTCGTAGTTGGCTTTAAAAATATAATTGGCTCTTTTGGTACTTCTCCACCCATTTCCGCAGCATGAGCGGAATAGTTTTTACCTACAGCAACAATCTTGCTCGGTTCGCAGGGAGCTAAAAGTTGATAAGTATCTGGCGCAAGTAATTCTCCATTTGGCTCCCCTCCCAGCCAAGGTGCTGTATTGAGTAGCTTTATAGATTGGTTCAACTCTAACAGCCCATAATAGACTTTCCCTTGGGAAGTTTTCACGCGAACATAACGATCCGCCATAGCATCTTATTTGTATCTAAATATTAAGAGGGGCAACCTAGCAGACTTGATTATATAGCAATCACCATCATAAACCTAGGAAGGTGCGGTGGCTAAGCAATTCTCATTATAAAAATCGGTTTTTTGAAAGCCCACCGTTGGCGGGCTTTCAAAAAACCAATTTTGGTGTTTCCAGCGCCTTCGGCGCTGGAAGCACCAAAATTGGTTTCATACTGAGATTAACGTCAGTTCGATGACAGCGGAAAATGGCAAGAATCGCTAAGCGATTCTTACCATTTTTCGCCATTTGCGGCGTGCTTCGCACGCCGCAAATGGCTATATCGAACTCACGTTGAGATTAATAAGGAACCAATTTTTGATGGCGTGGTAAAGCCGCACCATCAAAAATTGGTTCCTTATTTTACGGCAAAGCCCTAAGTCCAAAGTAAACCGCGATCGCGGTTCATTTTGGACTTTCTTAGTGGTCTTACTTAAGCTAGTTTGAGATATACAACCGCAAGTTGTTTATAAGTAGCTAAGCAAGGCTTGCGCTTCCCGCGTAGCGGGAGACCCAGACCATGCTTAGCTACTTATAAGTTTTTACGTTAGTAAATTGGAATATGAGTCTATCTACATTCATCCTAGTTTCGCTTGCCTTTGGAGTTGCCTTTGGAACTCTATTAAATACAACTTTCCCTCAGAATATTGAACTAATTAATCAAAGTTTTTTAGCTCCAGTTGGGGAATCTTTTTTAAGGCTGATTCAGTTTGTAGTTGTTCCCATTGTTTTTTCTTCTTTAATCATGGGATTAACCCGAATTCAAGGAGCAGGGCAAGTGGGCAGATATACAGTCAAGTTAATGACTAGTTACTTGATTACTAGCTCAATAGCACTTTGTGTGGGCATGGGAACAGCCTATTTTTTGCAACCTGGTAGTGGTGTGACAGGCTTCTCTATGTCCGAAAGTATTAGTATTACGGAAGCGCCTTCTCTCATATCTTGGTTAGTTAGCTTAATTCCTGTCAATCCATTAGAAGCTCTCAGTACTGGCAATCTATTACAAATCATTTTTTCAGCAGTTCTACTAGGCATAGGCGTACAACTTGCTAAGGATAAAGCCAAACCCTTTGTCGAATTAATAGAAAGCATCTATCACATTAGTGAAAAGACTTTATCCATAATTTTGTATGTTGCACCCTTGGGCGTATTTGCCCTGATGAGTTCGACGATCGCTACTCAAGGACTAGAGCTAGTTGCTAAATTATTTCTCTATGTTTTGGGTTTAGTGATTGCTTCTTCGATCATGATTTGTTTGGATATGTTAGCCCTATTTATCCTTAAGGCTGATCCTATAAGATTTTTGCGTAGTCTTTCAGAAGCGATCGCCCTCGCGTTTGGCACAGCTAGTTCTAATGCAGCACTGCCTGTGGTATTACAAAATATTCAAGAGAATTATGGACTACGTGAGGAAATAGCCAGCTTTGCCATTCCCCTCGGTACTGCCCTCAAACGTGATGGCGCAGCAATTTTACAAGGATTTAATGCTTTATTTGTCGCCCAAATTTACCAAGTTCCCCTAACGCCTTCCCTATTAACGGCGATCGCCGTTAGTAGTTTGTTGGTTTCCTTTAGTACCCCAGGAGTCCCCGGCTCAGCCCTGATTACAATGGCAACTGTTCTTTCAGCTTCAGGATTGCCGTTAGAAGCGATCGCTTTAGTTGCAGGAATAGATCGGCTTACCGATGGCTTTAAAACTGTTGTTAATATCATTGGCAATAGTGTTAACGCCATTATTCTCAGCCATTGGGAAGTAGAACAAATATCTGAAATAGAACAAATACCTGCTAACTGAATAATCTGAAGCGATCGCTATAGCAGTTTTGATTTTGCCGAAAGCAACAAGATAAAATCAGACAAAACTATGGGCAATAAATCATGATGATTTTAGATCGCGTTGTGCCGTTTGGACGGTCTAAAACTGAATATGAGTTAATGTTTGCGCTATCTGAAAGCGATCGCCTTAAATCCATAGTTGGCATCGGTGACGGGCCAGCAAGCTTTAATGCGGAAATGACTGCCGCAGGTTATCAAGTTACATCGATCGATCCAATTTATCAATTTACTGGCTTAGAAATTAAAAGTCGCTTTGATGCTTGCGTAGATACCATTATCGAACAGGTTCGCAGTACCCCAAATAACTGGGTCTGGAGCTATCACAAATCTCCTGAAGATTTACGCGCAAATCGGGAGAAGGCTATTTCGTTATTTCTTGAAGATTATGATCACGGCACAATTGAAGGTAGATATCTCAATGCTGAATTACCCAAACTAGATTTTCAAGACAAGCAATTTCAGCTTGCGCTATGTTCACATTTTCTATTTCTCTACTCTGAGCATCTCAGTTTTGAATTCCATTTAGAATCAATCCGCGAACTATGTCGGATTGCTGAAGAAGTAAGGATTTTCCCATTATTGAATTTGGCTCAAGCGCGATCGCCTTATATCGATGAAGTTTGTAGCATCTTAGCCAAAGTAGGAATTAGCTCAGAAATTATGCAAGTGGACTACGAATTACAAAAAGGTGGCAATCAGGCGATTATTTTTCGACAATAAAAAAGCTCGCAATGCGAGCTTTTTTATTGATTAATGCGGAACGGGGGACTTGAACCCCCAAGTCTTTCAACACATGTACCTGAAACATGCGCGTCTACCAATTCCGCCAGTTCCGCGATTGGTATTTTGAGATTTTGCTGTTAGGTATTAGCTTTTAGCTGACGAATTTAAATAGCGTAAGCATCTAACTGGCAGTTACTAAGTTTCCTGTAAAGATTGCACAATGTCAATAATCAAAACTGATAAATTAGAGATATACTCCCTTCCCAGTGAAAAAATAGACGTTGCGGCGCTTCGCGCCGCAACGCTATTTCTTAGTTTTATATGTCTATTTCTTCGGTGGGAAGGGAGTAGCTTTGCGATATCTCTAATTTATCAGTTTTATGTCATAATCTACAGTAAAGCGATGGGAATACCGCCCTATAGGGCTAGCGATTTTTCCAGTAATCTTGTATCTTAGATTTGTAACAAAGAAGACTAACTTTAAAACTATGACACTGCGTTTAGGCGATACCGTACCCGATTTTACTCAAGACTCCACTGAAGGCGTGATCAACTTCCATGAGTGGATCGGCGATAACTGGGCTATTCTATTTTCTCACCCCAAAGATTTCACCCCTGTTTGCACCACCGAACTTGGAACCGTAGCTAAGCTCAAACCAGAATTTGATAAGCGCAATATCAAGGCGATCGCTTTGAGCGTTGATGGCGTTGAATCCCACAAAGGATGGGTTGGCGATATCGAAGAAACCCAAGGCGCTACCCTTAACTACCCAATTTTGGCTGACGAAGATAAGAAAGTGTCAGAACTTTATGACATGATTCACCCTAACTCGGCAACAGGTAACACCTTGACTGTGCGATCGGTGTTTATCATTGACTCCAACAAAAAACTTCGCCTTAGCTTGACTTACCCTGCTAGCACAGGTCGCAACTTTGATGAAATTCTACGTGTAATTGATTCCTTACAATTGACCGACAACTACAGTGTTGCGACACCTGCCAACTGGAAAGATGGCGATGATTGCGTAATTGTCCCTTCAATTTCTAACGAAGAAGCTAAAACCAAGTTCCCTAAAGGTTTCAATCCTATTAAGCCTTACTTACGCCTAACTCCTCAGCCTAACAAGTAATACCAAAACACAAAATGGCTACGCCATTTTGTGTTTAAAACCCTTGCTGGGTTTGGTTTTCAATTCACAATAAATTGCTTTAAATTGCTTTTTGTCAATGAGTACATAATCATTCAGCAATTCTCTTTATGAAACCGATTTTGGTGTTTCCAGCGCCGAAGGCGCTGGAAACACCAAAATTTTTTTGAAAGCCCGCTGACTGTGGGATTTCAAAAAACCGATTTTTATAATTAGAATTTGATATAGCAATGCAAGAGATAGATGGGACAAATCAAAACCAAAAAGATGAGTGGCAGCGCGAAGCGCCGCCACTCATCTTTTTGGTTTTATGTCTTAAGCAAAACTTACATTGCTATAATCATTGGCAAAACACCATACAAAAAGAAATATGGCACAGTGTGCCATATTTCTTTTTGTAGTAAATAAAACTTTCTATTTAATTGAATGTGAAAGAGAAAGACTGCTAGGCAGACTTTCTCTTTTCTGAGTATTTACCAGCTTTCGTCTTCGACAGCCGTTTTATCCCAAATTTCTAAATCTAGCTCTTCTAGATAAATAATTCCACTTTGAATTTGTTGAGTTGTTCCAGTTAGTTCTAACGTGAACCAGCCATCATCTTCTGGACTTTCGCCCAGAAGTGCAGCAATAATTGTCACAATTAAACCGTGTTCACAAGAGAGGCGAGAAATAATAGGTTCTCCATAGCAGCTTCTCGGAACACGCATAGCAATGCGTGTCGTCGTTCGGCGCTTTTCCTCTAAATTTACGGTAGCTCTGGAATCGATGCATTCCGCCGCTAGCATTGAAGTATCTCCAGTGCAAATGTCTTAGTGTTTTGACATTTACCATAGTAGCTAAAGTTTTACGGAAATGGAAGTGATTCAAGTCACTAAATCTATAAAGAGTATAAATTTACACTATAGTCAACAGCCATGAGTAGTAATACCACAACTTATAATCGTATTTATGAAATTGTGTGGCAAATTCCCCAAGGATTTGTGGCTACCTATGGACAGGTCGCTGAACTTTCAAATTTGGCAGGAAAAGCTCGTGTGGTGGGCTATGCGCTCTATCGAGTTGACATGAAAAATTCGGATATTCCTTGGCAGCGTGTAGTTAATGCTAAGGGTGAGATTTCTCTTTCGCCTTTGCGTTTTGGTACGGACTATTTGCAGCGATCGCTACTGGAAAATGAAGGAATTAGCTTTAATGATGCAGGTAAGATCGATCTGCGAAAATATCTATGGCAACCACCCAAACCGCAAATTTTTGCTTAAAAGGGTTGCAAAGCAACCCTTTTAAGCAAAAATTTGGATATTACTTCAGTGCAAACTGTGGCAAAGTACGACAAAAACTATGACTACTGCAACTTTACTTGTTTCCTGCCCTGACCAAAAAGGCTTAGTGGCAAAAATTTCGGACTGGGTATTTTCCCATGGTGGGAATATTCTCCATGCCGATCAACATGCTGATAGTACGGCGGGATTGTTTTTGATGCGTGTTGAGTGGGACTTGGAAAACTTCGATTTAGCAAGGTCAGAAATTAAGCCGACCTTTGAGAAATTAGCAACTGAAATTAATGCTAAGTGGAGTATTCAGTTTTCTGATTATGTGCGTCGCATTGCCATTTTTGTCTCGAAGCAGGATCACTGTTTGTACGATTTGATTTTACGGCAGCGATCGCATGAACTCTCAGCGACGATCCCTGTGGTGATTAGCAATCATCCAGATTTAGAAAAAGTTGCCCATAACTTCGGGATTAATTATCATCACATGGCGATCGCGCCAGAGAACAAGTTGGAGCAAGAAAAACAGCAACTTGCTTTACTCAAACAATACAAGATTGATTTAGTCGTTCTCGCGAAGTATATGCAAGTTTTGAGTCCAGACTTTCTCTCTCAGTTCTCGCAAGTTATTAATATTCACCATTCATTTTTACCAGCTTTTGCTGGTGCAAATCCCTATCACCGCGCCTATAAGCGTGGTGTAAAAATCATTGGTGCAACGGCTCATTATGTGACTGAAGAATTAGATGAAGGTCCAATTATCGAGCAGGATGTCATTCGAGTTTCGCATCGTGATTCGGTTACAGACCTGATTCGCAAAGGCAAAGACTTAGAGCGCATTGTCTTAGCTAGAGCCGTCAGACAACATTTACAAAACCGTGTACTAATTTATGGACAATCGGCAAGCTCAGGCTTAGGGTTGCGAACTGTCGTATTTGATTAACAGTAATGGTGCGATAAAGCTACACCTTTACTGTTAATGAGTGTTAATTTTGAGTTATGTTAATACAAATGTGCTTTTAAAAAAGTCTTATTCAAAGTTTTAGATCAAGGTTTTAAAAAATGACAGCAAAAATACAGTTGACGCGCGGTATTGACGAAGAGGCAACCGATGTAAAAATTACGCGCTCTAAGGATGGAGATACCAGTGTTGCGGTGTTTATCTTCGATTCACCTAAATGCATGAGTGGTGAGAATGCTAGCAATAATGAGATATTGGGAATGTATATGATTGATGAAGAAGGTGAAATGGTGACTCGCAATGTCAACGCCAAATTCATCAATGGCAAATCAGCAGGAATTGAAGCAATTCATAAAATTGAAGGCGAACGTGATTGGGAAAGGTTTCTCAGATTTATGAATCGTTATGCTGAGTCTAATGGGATGAGTTTAAACAAAGCCTAAATGAGGGTTTAAAGCGAAGAGGGGTTTGCATTTGTAGATAGAGATTTGCTGCTGTGAGTTTGGAGATGGTATCGCAGATGCAAAGCCCCTAGCAAGTAGGAGATGAGATGTCAATAGGACTGTGTCAAGTAACAGTGACTGATATTTTTTATGAGCTAGCGTAATTTGTAAATCATCGTGTTATCATAGGAAAGCGTCAAAAACGCAACGGGATGTAGCGCAGCTTGGTAGCGCACCACTTTGGGGTAGTGGGGGTCTTGGGTTCAAATCCCAACATTCCGATTTTTGAAAAGCATAGGGCTGTGCGATTTAGTAAAGTGCCAAATATAAAAATAGAACTAGTGGGGCGGCGAAGCTGCCTCACCAGTTCTCTAAAATCTGAAATGGTACTTTATTTATTTGATTGTCCCTTAGTAGTTGTTTTTAGGGAAATTCTTTAGCTTGAAGTGCTGCAATAATTGATAAACAAAGATTGTAGTCTCGGATATCTTCGATATCTGAAACACTAGTTTTAGCCTAAATCCTAAGAAACGAGTGACGACGCTTTGCATCTCCACTCGTTTCTTAAGGGGGATTCGTCCTAAGGCTAGTGATACCAATTCACGAAAGTGTGGCAACACTTTTGTGAATTAAAACGCAAATCCTGTAAGGGTTTTAAAAACACAAAATGGCTACGCCATTTTGTGTTTTGGGATGACTACAGCTATATATATCTTTTTTAACGTCAGTTCGACGAAAGCGAAAAATGGTAAGAATCGCTAAGCGATTCTTACCATTTTTCGCCATTTGCGGCGTGCGAAGCACGCCGCAAATGGTTATATCGAACTCAAGTTTTTTTTAGAATTCTAGAAAATTTTTCTTTTACAATCAAGAGAATTAATGTGAAAATTGCTACATTAATTCGTGGGTTAAGACAATGGAACTAGAAGATTTTTTTGCTTTAGTGCATCCTGCGATCGCGGTTATTGTGGTGTTTCCCCTAATCGGTATTGTCACAAATCGCGCTTGGTTAGTTCGTCAGCGTCGCTTGCAAGTCATTGATGGCGAAAAAAGCAAGATTCCTCCAGTTGTGGGATCTGAACATGTAGCGATCGGTAATTGGCTGAGCATCTCCGTCGTAGGAGCCGCCCTATTGGGTATGGCTTATCCAATTTTTTCCAAATTCCTCAAAAATAATGTCTTCTCCTCGGATTCTTTGCGTGCATCTTTTGTCGTTGCGATTTTCATAGCCACAATCGCCTCATTTACATTTCTATTTAAGGCAAAGGTCAAACTGGGGCGAACTATTTTTGCCGCCTTAACATCGATTGGATTAATTATGTTAGGGGCGCAGCCAGAAGTATTTCGGCGGGATAGTGAATGGTTTTTCTCTCATTATTACTATGGTATTGCTGCCGCGATATTGATGATTATTTCGGTTGCTATTACTCAAGATATTTACAAGGACAAACAAAATCGCTGGCGGAATATCCACATTATTCTTAACTGTTTTGCTTTACTTCTATTTGTAGGACAGGGAATGACTGGTGCTAGAGATTTATTATCGATACCTTACAATTGGCAAAAAGAATATCTGCGTTCTTGTGATTTTAAAACGAGAACCTGTCCAAAATCTACAGCTTTTTATGCTCCAATCAATATAGAGCCTATTTACAGCAATTTATGATCAGATCATGTGCATAGAAGCAGAGATTAGGGCTTGGAGACCAAGCCCCTACCTCTACAAAAATGTAGGGCTTGAAGACCAAGCCCCTACCTCTACAAAATGTAGGGATTTGGTCTCCAAATCCTCTTTTGCAGAGATTTGCTTCAAATTCCATTAGGTAAATTACCATAGTGAAAATCAACAATATTCAGAAATTCTTAGAACGAATTCCTAGCTCAATTTACCTTGCCATTGCGGTCTTGATTTTTGCATCTTCTAACTCGGTTACTCGCAAAATCGTAGCCATTGGCAAACAGAACTTGATCGATGGTAGAAATCCCATTTCACTCTGTAATGTTTTATTTGTAGGCAATATTTGCGCCTTTGGATTGATGGCTTGTATCTTTCACCAAGACTGGAAAATTAAGAACCTCAAGGCTATCTCTCTTAAAAATTGGATTAGCCTTACCATCATGGGCATTCTGTCTGGCGCGATCGCCCCAGCCTTAATTTTTACAGCGCTTGAACAAACAAACGTGACTAGTATCGTCTTAATTGGGCGGATTGAGCCAATTCTGACATTGATATTAAATGTTTGTTTATTAGGTGCATCAGTTAACGCTTGGACGATCGCAGGTTCTTTCGTTTCCTTTGCGGGTGTCGTCGTCACCGCCCTTTTAACAACATCCAATAGCAAAATGATGATGATGGGAGGATTTGCGATTGGCACTGGCGAAATTTTAGTAGCGATCGCGGCGGTGATTGTTTCCATTTCCACGATTGTTAGTAAATTGCAATTACGGGCGATTCCCTTGGGGATTATGACCCTTTATCGTAATGCATTGGGAACTGTGATTTTCTTTATATTAGCGAATGTGCTTTATGGAGTAGAACACTTTCAGGATGCCTTTTCGCCTTTGCTCTGGCAATGGATGCTCATCTATGCTGCTGTAATTGTGGTGACTGGTCAAATATGTTGGTTAGCAGGACTAAAAAATGCTACTTCCACAGAACTAAATTTAGCCAGTTTATTCAATCCAATCATCGCGATTATTATGGCGTATTTGATTTTGGCTGAAGTTCCCACTCAAGCCCAATATTTAGGCGGCAGCCTCTTGTTAATCGGATTTATATTCAGTTTTATTGGCAATCGCTATCAAACAAAAATTAGTCGAGAATTAAAGAAGCCAAATCTTCCTGAAGCGGAAGAAATGATGGGTGGTTTTCGAGGAGTATAAAAAAAGGGGCGATTTGCGCCCCCTTTTTTTATATAGCTATAGCCACCTGGATCAGGTCAAATCAAAACCCAGATAGTGTGAGGCGGCGCTTCGCGCCGCCTCACACTATCTGGGTTTTATGTCCTAACAAGAATGGCGACAGCTATACTTCGCCGATGTATTTCAGCACTACCACACTTAATGGCGGTGCTGTTACATCAATTGAGTAGGGCTTGCCGTGAGTTCCATAGTCATCAGTATACTTACCGCCCAGATTGCCAACCCCACTACCGCCATAGATCGGCGCATCACTGTTAAGCACTTCCTTATAGAAGCCCTTCTCAGGTACACCCACACGATAGTTATGATGAACAACAGGGGTAAAGTTGCAGACTACCAACACAAATTCACCATCATCACCTTTCCGTAAGAAAGAGATTACCGAATTCTGAGTGTCATTACATTCAATCCATTCAAATCCATCTTGAGTGAAGTCTTGAGTGTAAAGCTCAGGTAGCGATCGCAAAAGTTTATTCAAGTCACCGACATATTTTTGCAGAGTCTTGTGGCTAGGATATTGCAGCAAATGCCATTCCAAATCGCCCCAAACATTCCATTCCGCCCATTGACCGATTTCCATGCCCATAAACATGGTCTTCTTGCCTGGGTGAGTGAACATATAGCCATAGAGACAGCGCAGGTTAGCAAACTTCTGCCATTCATCCCCCGGCATCTTACCAATCATCGGACTCTTGCCATGCACTACTTCATCATGGGATAGCGCCAACATGAAGTTTTCACTGAAGGCATACCAAATGCTAAAGGTAAGATAATTGTTGTTATGTCCACGGAAGTATGGATCAAGCTTGAAATAATCAAGCATGTCGTGCATCCAGCCCATATTCCATTTGAGGTTAAAGCCTAAGCCTCCTGAATAAGCGGGCCATGTCACCATTGGCCATGAAGTGGATTCTTCAGCAATCGATAATGCCCCAGGGTAGTAGGTAAAGAGAATGCTATGAAGATGACGGAATAACTCGATCGCTTCTAAGCTTTCACGACCGCCATACTCATTAGCGAGCCATGTCCCTGGTTCACGGTTGTAATCGCGATAGATCATTGAGGCGACTGCATCAACGCGAATACCATCAATGTGATATTTGTCGAACCAGAACAGCACATTGGCGATCAAGAAATTCTTAACTTCACTACGCTTGTAGTTAAAAATCTTGGTTCCCCATTCCTTATGCTCACCAATGCGGACATCGGCAGGTTCATACAAGAATGTGCCATCAAAGAAAGACAAACCATGTCCATCCTTAGGGAAATGGGCGGGAACCCAATCGACAATGATACCAATGTCATTTTGGTGGCACTTATCGATGAAGTACATCAAATCTTGGGGTGTGCCATAGCGCGACGTGGCGGCATAGTAACCCGTCACTTGATAACCCCATGAGCCATCGAAGGGATGCTCAGCCACAGGCATCATTTCGATGTGGGTATAGCCCATTTCCTTGACGTAGGGGATCAGGTCTTCGGCGAGTTCGCGATAGGTGAGAAATCTTGCCCCAGGTTTGAGATCGGCGGCTGATACCGCAGGATAGCCACTGGCTGGAGGATTGGCTGCGGAGGCGTGCATCCATGAACCAAGGTGCATCTCATAGACAGAAATTGGCTTTTTAAGAGGATCTTCAGTGCGACGCTTTTCTAACCAAGCCTGATCATTCCATTCGTAGGTATTGAGATCGGTGACTATTGAGGCTGTCTTGGGGCGCACCTCTTGAAAGTATCCATAGGGATCGGATTTTTCGTAAATATGCCCTTCAGGACTCTTAATTTCGTATTTGTAAACAGTACCAACTGTTAATTCAGGAATAAATAGATCCCAAATGCCCGTATGTCCCTTACGCATTTGGTGCTTGCGTCCGTCCCAGCTATTAAAATCGCCGATAATTGAGACGTTACGCGCATTAGGAGCCCAGACTGCAAAATAAACGCCACTTACACCGTCAATGGTGGTGGGGTGTGCGCCCATTTTTTCGTAAATCTGATAATGTGTGCCTTCACCAAATAGGTAAGCGTCAAACTCAGTTAGCAATGGTGATTTGAAATAGTAAGGATCATGAATTAGGCGATCGCTGTCTCCAGCCTTGACTCTAAACTGGTAATTGAACAGGTGGGGCGCATCGCTAATCACACATTCAAAAAAGTGGGGATGATGCACTGATTGCATCGGATATTCTTTGTGCTGATCGGGCGTAACTACATAGACTGCCTCTGCGTCGGGTAGATACGCTCTAACCACCCATACCGACTTACCATCTTGCTCAATTTCATGGGGACCAAGGACTGTAAAGGGGTCGTGGTGTTGATTCCACACAATGCGATCGATCTGCTCGGTGGGGATGGTTGGGGTCATATCTCTTTTAGTAAACGCACATATTTAAATTACTGCATATTAATCACCAAATGACAGGGTGTAATCTAAAGTAAAGACTGGCGAATATTTTCTTTTGTTTTTTATATACATAAAACACGAGGTTGAGATGTTTTTTTTGAGACATCGCGCTATCAATATGCATCATCTCCAATCGTCCATAATCAGCGATCGCCTTTTGTCATCATCAAGTGCGATCGCCTTGATAAATGCTAGAATCATCCGAAAGTTTCAGTAGTTGTCATGAACGATCGCGATCGCACTAATATTCAGGGGTTTTTAGCTAAATGCCAAGGCTCATAGGGAAATGAACTATTAGATTTTTTAGCGAATAGTGTTTGGCTTTGCGTTTAGGATGTCCGATTTTGAGTTATTTTAGAAGATATTCTTAAATATTAGGATAATCCTTAATGTATTCTGACAGACAGCTTGCAGCCAATCTCAATGAGGAAAATATTAATTATTTACGGAATAAACATCGGGGAGGACAGGTTAATCAAAAGGGCAACTCATACGAAAACTTCTTTGCAATTTATCAAATAGCATTACTGGCAAAAGAAATCATTAGTCAAGAAGTAGAAGACATTGATATTTTCAGCCAGATTGTGGCTTTCGTAGACGATCTGATTATTGATCGCGGAGTAGGCTTAGATTTACAGCACTTCCAAATTAAAGAATCACAATCACTTTCATGGGGAACAGATAATAGCGATGTCAAAATTGCTTTTGATTTTAGGATGCAATTTCAACTCAACACAAATGCTCTCAATCGCTCATCTATAATGTCAGTCGTTGTTTCATCTGAAGATGTGGCTAAAAAATTAATTGCGAAAATGCCTATGGATATTCAGGCTTATAGCTCAGTAATTTTCTTCCCTTATCGAAAAACGATAAATGAATTATTGACAGTTAATAATCAACTGAGAGAAGCTATTTCCTATTTAACAGCTTTCGAGAATCCGACGCAAGACAAAATCGAATGTGTTGCAACAGTTTTAATAGGCGCATGGGTATCTAGTGATACATCGCAAACTACTGTGCGTAATGTTCTGGAGAAAGCGCAAAACTGTCAACCATCCTTTATCCGTTCTTTTAAATCAGATGATTCATTTGCTCTTGAGCCAAAAGTTATCTCGATTCTACAAAGTATTAATGGATTTACCTATTCTATTTCTAGAGGTTTTTTCCATTGGGAATATCCAGTGCTAGGAATGGATGGTACATATCCTATCAGTCTTGAGAGTGAAGAGTTTCAAAAATTACAGAATCTTATTCTGCAAATAAGCCCTACGACATTTGAAGATTTAGAAAATTTGCTTTAGGTTGTACAAATTCTTGGGAGAGTCTATACTCAAGGTAATATTTACAAAAAATCAAGCGATCGCAACCGTGTCTAGAAAGTACACACAATTTGCTGGAGACAAGGAAAAAGCGCTACTCGACGCTCTTGCTGACAAGGGTAGCAGCATTGATTACTATCGGCAAAGTATGTATCAACTAGGAGAAAGTCTGGCAGGCGCTGTTTTATCGCAGATTGTTAGTAACTCAAGTTCGGCACATTTAGCTTGTACGGCTGAAGATGCTGATTTTCTTGCCAAAGGAATTCTTAGCAGATTGGATGGTACTCTTGCCAAGGTTACTTTTTCTTGCTTTTGGAATAAAAGGTTTAAGCCTTTTGGCATTGCCGATCTACAGGTTGCTCCTATTTTAAAGCGTTATCTCGAACCATCAGATGCTCAAGTAGATAGCTTGATTATCGTTAAGTCGATTATTTCAGGGGCTTGTGTTGTGCGTACTAACTTGATTGACACGATCGCAAGGATATCACCAAAACAAATATTTATCGTTGCACCTGTTATTTATCAAGGGGCGGAGGATCGTTTAAAAAAAGGATTTTCTGAGCATATTTATAACAAGTTTCGGTATGTGTACTTAGCTGAGGATGATGTAAAAACGCCTGAAGGAATTATTGTTCCGGGAATTGGGGGTGAGGTTTATGTTCGTCTTGGTTTTGATTCGCAAGATGATAAAAATCGTTCTACTCCTGAGTTAGTCAGGCAAAGACGGTTAGCTATTTCTCAGCGTCAACTTGCGTAGTCAATTACAAGCTTGGATTCCTTTTAAAATATTGTGATGCTATAACAGCTACTAAAATTCTTAACCTTCTAGCTTTTTAATACGGCTTAGTACATCATTGTAATCATCTATTTTTCCTTGAAGTTGATAAAGTCGTGCCGCCTCTCGAAAATCTGTTAAAGCTTCTTTTTTTTGCTTTAGATGTTGGTAAACGATTCCACGATTCAAATAAGCCACAGTATAGCTAGGTCTGATATCAATTGCCTTACTATAATCGGATATAGCAGACTGACTGGCTCCACTTTTCAATCTTATATTCCCTCTCTCAACATATGCCTTGGCATAGTTAGGTTTAAGACGCATAGCATTGGTATAAGCTGCCGTAGCTCCTATTTCATCTTCTTTTTTTAACTTGATTTTCCCAAGCTCATAGTAAACATCTGCATAGTTAGGATTTATACGAATTGCTTCGTTATAGTCCGAGATAGCTTTATCTGTATCACCTAACTCGTTCATAATTATTCCACGAGCTCGATATGCAGCAACATAGTTAGGGTTAATTTCAATAGCTTTAGTAAGATCGTCAATTGCACCCTGCTTATCATCCAATCCAGATTTAGCAATCGCTCTACCGTGATATGCTTCGGCTGTGGAAATAGGGAATAAGGCAATAGCTTTCTTTAAATCTTTTTTAGCATTAGTCTCATCATTTATTAACTTGAAAGCTCTTGCTCTTCCTGCGTAAGCGATTATGTAATCAGGCTTAAGTTGAATTGCTTCAGTATATTTAGAGATTGCAATTTCATAATCTCCATGTGATTGTTGTTCATATGCTTGGTTAAAAAGATCTTCAGCAGAAAATATTTTGTCCAAGCTTTTTAAAGCATCCAAAATTTGTTGTGCTGTCCATCTTTCAATATGATTTTTTTGCAAACATCCATTTGCAATTTCTATCCATTCATCAGGCACACCATCAAGATCGATAGGTTCTTTTTGAATATTTGTACTAGTGATTGGATCTTTAATAGGATGATGCCCCGCAAGCATCTCAACTATCATTACTCCTAATGCCCATATATCTCCTTTCGTCGATATCCACTGTCTTTCAAAGATTTCTGGCGGCATATAACGATCTGTACCACCAATCAGAGTCGCTTGCACTGAGCCTTTATTAAGAAACTTAGCAAAACCAAAATCAGCCATTTTCCATTTTTTACCAACTTTGATAACATTTGCTGGCTTAAGATCTCGATGGGTCAGTTGTTCAGGAGGAGTGAGTTCGCTACCACCATGTACCTTGCTATGCATATAACACAATCCTTCAGCTACAGATAGAACTATCTCCTTTACCTCATCTGAACTTAGTACTTGTCTATCTTTCCTATAGCTATCTAGACAATATTCTCCAAGTTCCATAACTAGATAAAGCATAGGGAAATCATTAATTTTCACTTGCCCCCAATTAAAATGTTGGATAAGGCTGTCGTGCGAAGGTAAACTCAGCGCAGATTTAAGTTCACAGTGCTGCATACCTCCCACACCACCATCCTGCATTAGTTTAACGGCAACTTGTTTTTGCAACGTATGCCCTAACACAATCATCTTTGCCTGAAATACCCCACCAAAACTACCTGAACCAATCAGCTTTTCCAAACTATACCTATCGTCAATAGTCTTACCAACACATGCCTCCCAGAAATTTTTATTTTGCATAAATACGAAAGTTTTTTACCCAATTTCTTATTGTAAACATTTTAGCTGTAAATCATATTGATCTCGCGATCGCAACAACCGATCGCCCAATTTAAAAATGGTAGCCGCTATAAAAATGCAATTTCAGAAAACCTCGAACGCCTAGAATGGTTCGGCATCCTGCACTGCCATCAAGAAGCACAAATCAAATACTGGCAACACATCGAAACACAACAGGCAAGTTAAATAAGTAGATTGCTGAAAATGTAGGATGGGTTAGCGATAGCGTAACCCATCATCTTTAAACTAACTGATGCGTTACGTTGCACTAACGCATCCTACTAAATAATTAAACCTTCCTACCTATAAAACATGCTATTTATATAAGTAGCCCTTCCCTTTGCGAAGCCTCAAGTTCCACTTGGGATACGTCTAAAAACAATCCCTAAAAAGATTAGTCCAATGACATAGCAAGGGCGGGGCTTTTAATTGTTTAGAATGGTTCGACACTAAGCGATCGCGATTATTTTCTAAATTTCCAAGCCCGAATCAACAAAGTCCCCACCGTAATCACCCCACATAAAATCGTCAAAATCCAATTCTGAAGAGTCCAGTCCACTGCAACTAGATAATTAGAGCCGATCGCAATTGTATGTACTGACGCTAGTATGAACACAGGAACTGAGAGCAAATGGACATAGCGCCAAGACTTACCGAGTTTACTTACCATCCAATCGGAACTGGTGAGAGCGGCAGGAACCATCAGCGCGATCGCGATCGCGCCAATCCAGATCGATATTTGATGCTTAGGATTCATAAAGGATAAAGCATCAAAGTTCCGTTGAAAAGTATGCTCAACCTTTAATTATGGCGAGCTACTTATGATAAAAAAATCGATAAAAATCAATTCTCTTTAGATCGTTCCTTTAAATAATCCTTGCGGTTTGAAAAGCAACACTAAAATCATAATTACTAAACCTACGCCTAGTTTATATTCTGTGCCAATGCAGTATTTCTGTAGTTCTCCCAATGCCACTGGACAAGTGGTAGCAACTTCTTGAGATATACCGACAATTAACGCCCCTGCGATCGCGCCATAGGGATTACCAATCCCACCCAAAATCACCGCCGCAAACATGGGCAAAATCAAGAACCAGCCCATATTTGGGCGTAAGTTAGTAATCAATCCGTACATGCTGCCACCAAAGGCAGTCATGCCACCCGCAATTACCCATGTCCAGATAATCACCGCATTCACATTGATCCCCGCTACTTTCGCTAGTTCGGGATTGTCGGCAACTGCTCGCATCGCCTTACCGATCTTGGTGTTTTGCAATAGATAGTAAAGTCCTGCGATGATCGCGATCGCAGCCACGATAACCACCATTTTATTGCGGGTGATTGCTAAGCCAAACACATCGATCGCTGGGAAAGTTGGCAGATTGTATTTCTGTGGTTTTGCCCCCCAAACAAGGACGATCGCATTACGAATCACCAATGCTAAACCAATCGAGACGATCATCATCGTGGTTGAGGTGGCGCGTTTGGCGCGTAACGGTTGCCAGAGGATTTTTTCGCAGATTAGGACTAGAACGATGGAGATAGCACAGCCAAAGGCGATCGATAACCAAATATCGAGATTGAGGGTAGTATTGGCGAGAAAGGCAAGGTATGCGCCGAGGGTGAGGATGTCACCATGGGCAAAGTTTGCTAGGCGCAAGATGCCATAGGTAAGCGTTAAACCGACTGCGGCAAGGGCAATAATGCTGCCGACCGCGATACCATCAATGGTTGATTGCAGGACTGATTGCAGAACTTCAGGCATTGAAAGAATTTAATAGAACTTTATTGTTACTCATAGTAACGTTTTCCAGTTCGTGTAAGTTATTAACTGATGTTACGTGGAAGGAATTCTTGCGATGGCATAAATCTAGGGCTGGCACAGGGTCAGCCCCTACAAGATCTGAAATTTACAGGTAGGGGCAATCCCCCCGTGGTTGCCCTGTTATGCTAGCAGCAAGAGGTTCATCATCTGAGTTCCACGTAACATCAGTTATTAAATTTATTTTGTAGTTTGGATGGATGAAATTAATCAAATTTCACGCGCTTGTACAAATCTTGTAACCTGATCTCTAAATGCATTGATGTCAATTTAATTACAGCTTCTTTTCCCTTATGGGTCATCAATACCCATCTATTCTCTGACTCCTTGACGTAGTGATCAACTTCATAGCCATGTTGACAAACTAAAATATATTCCTGAAAAGTAGGAATAGAGCGATATTGACGAAATTTACTATCATGATCATAGGTTTGGGTGGAGTTGGATAGAATTTCCACAATCAAACAGGGATTAGTAACTTCCATCTGTTTTTGATCAACAAAAACTGGTTCACCTGCGACAACCATCACATCAGGATAGGTATAACGATTATATTCAGGTATCCATAGCCGCATATCGCTCATGAAGACTGAATATTCTAGATCTTCCAAAGCTAACAAAAGAAGAGCGTGAAACTTACCTGTCAGAATATTGTGATTTGCAGAAGCGCCTGCCATAGAAATAATTTCTCCATTAATAAATTCACTCTTAAATTCCGCTTTTTCTTCTAAGGCTAAATATTCTGATGCGGTATATCGCTTTGTAGCTGCTAAAACCATATGCGATCGCCTCCTAAAAATTGACCATTGGCAAGATTATAACTAATCGCGATCTCCCGCAATGTAAAATCGGTACAATGTCCACCAACACAGCCGATCTCGGTTTCTTTGTCACTCTTGCTGAACCTATCAAAGCGATGATCACCGAGGCAAACAAAGCAGGATTCTATCGCGCCGCCAATGGCAAAGACTATTCCCGCGTCCAAATTTTCACCATCGAAGACTTACTTTCAGGAGCCAAGAAACCCGAATATCTCGATCTCAGCCTCGGCGACATCAACTTCAAACGCGCCGAAAAAGAAAGCGTAGTTGTCTCACAAAAAGAGTTATTTTAATTATTTATACACACTATTATGTCTAGACGCGATACCTTACATTTTGCATTACGCCGAACTCTTGAAAAAGATGGATGGACTATTACTGTTGTTCAACGCAATACAATTAATTTATTAGTCTATGAACCCGATCAGGAGGTAATTACCCAATGGATACAACACTAACTTATGCTGAAATACTTAAAAAGACCGTGAACGATGCAACCATTCATCAACCAAGCATACAAGCGATCAAACTATATCCTGTTTGTGATCTTGAGTCTGGTCAATTTGTTGTTCTTGCCACAGGTTTTGACAAACAAAAATGGATGGACTTTGTACTATTTCATGCGCGACTTATCGAAAAAGATAACTGCGATCGCCAAATCATCATCGAAGAAGATAACTTTGAGGAAGGATTAGTTAATACCCTCATCGAAGCAGGAATCAAAAAAGAAGATATCGTCACCAGTTTGACCTCTAATAGTTATTCTACTGGTTTACAAAGATGAACCAAAAAAAGTTGATAACGTTCAATCCAATCGTCGAATTTTTGAGATTGCCTAGTAATAGTGAGCCTCTCATCAAGAGGCTCACTATTATTTAGGATATTAACGATCGCTAATTGGCTTATAAGTTACATCATGCAATCCTGTATAAACCTGCGTTGGACGGAAAAGACGATTATCGGAAAGCT
This sequence comes from Pseudanabaena sp. CCNP1317, assembly GCF_034931345.1. Taxonomy (NCBI): domain Bacteria; kingdom Bacillati; phylum Cyanobacteriota; class Cyanophyceae; order Pseudanabaenales; family Pseudanabaenaceae; genus Pseudanabaena; species Pseudanabaena sp. CCNP1317. Next base: position 25,823 of record NZ_JAYGIF010000100.1, read on the forward strand.
GTTCCTTCCAATGGGCTAGCCAACCAGGGACACGGGCGATCGCGAAAATAGTCGTAAACAAATTACTAGGAATACCCAACTTTTTGTAAACCAATCCTGAATAGAAATCCACATTCGGATGAATTCCCTTACTAGCTAGCTTCTCAAAGGCTTGCTTTTCTAATTCTAGGGCAATGTCATAGTAAGGATCATGACCGAACTCGTCGAACATTTTATGTACTAAGTCCTGTAAAACGATCGCACGGGGATCTTTGACCTTATAAATCCGATGTCCAAAGCCCATTAACTTCTCCTTACGCTCAATTTTGCGCTCAAGGTAAGGTGTCACATTTTCAACTGAGCCAATTTCTTCGAGCATCATCATTACTTGCTCATTTGCGCCGCCATGCAAAGGACCAGCCAAAGTCCCGATCGCCGAAGTCATCACCGCATAGGGATCGGTCAGCGTCGAAGCGGTTACCAATGCGGCAAAGGTAGATGCATTAACTGTATGCTCGGCGTGAAGAGTGAGACACACATCGAAAATATGAGCCGCGAGAGGATCGGGAACCTGCTCATTTAACATGTAGAGAAAATTAGACGCATAGTCCAAATCATCACGGGGCATCACAGGATCATTACCCTGACGCATCATATGAAAAGCCGCCACCATCGTTGGCACTTTTGCTAGCAGTCTTACTGTCGCTTGATAAATGTAGTCTGCATCATGGAAATTACCCAAAGGATAGAACATCCCTAATGCAGCGACACTTGTTTGGAGTGCATCCATCGGATGAGCATTATCGGGAAATGACTTAATCATGTCGCGAATGCGATACTTGATTCTTCTTCTATGGGTGAGATCATGCTCAAATTCTTCTAGTTCCGTAGCTTTTGGCAATTCACCGAAGATTAGTAAGTAGCTGGTTTCCAGAAAATGACTATGCTTGCAAAGATCCTCAATGCGGATACCTCGATATTCAAGCAAACCTGCTTTCCCATCAACATAACTTATATTTGACTGGGTTGCAGGAACCCCTTCTAAACCAGGCTTATATTCTCCGATCGCCATATTTCAGCTACCTTACAAGATTAGTTTTGTTTATTTCTTAGCTTATTTTATCGCTATGTATGCTTATGACTGTGCATACCTAACAATAAACCCAAATATTAAGAGAGGACGCAATGCGTCCTCTCTTAATATTTGGGTTTTACGCCGAAATTATTGAAATGGGTTGTTGCCTTGCTTACCAAATAGGGAAGCTTCACCCTTGATTACGGCTCTGCCGAGGTTAAAAGCTGCCCAAGCAGCTACTAGAACGATAGGTCCTAATACGACTAATACTCTCCAATCCATATATTTATACCAGTTTAAATAGAAATTGCTTTTAGACTTTATTATGACAGCAAAGCTGAAAATTGAAACCTCAAAACTAGATGAGTCAGCAATTTACATTATGAAAACAATTTTGGTTATTGCCGCGCCTACGGCGCGGCAATAACCAAAATCAGTTTTTTTGAAAGTCAGCCGACGGCTGACTTTCAAAAAAACTGATTTTGGTGTTTCTGGTGGCAAAGACATTGAAAACACCAAAATCGGTTTTTGAGGTTTTACCAGTTCGTGATATATGTCGTTAGTCTAAATTTTATCTAAATTTTAATTTTTATGGAATACTGGCAAGCTTTTATATTGGGGATCGTGCAGGGACTAACTGAGTTTCTACCGATTAGTAGTACGGCTCATCTGAAGGTAGTTCCTGCAATTTTTGGTTGGCAAGATTCGGGTATATCCTTTGATGCGGTAATTCAGCTTGGTAGTATTGCGGCGGTGGTTGGCTATTTCTGGAAAGATCTCAGTAATATTACGTTAGGTAGTATCAAGGCTGTCCGATCGCAAAATTACAAGTCCCAAGAATTTAAATTAGCCGTGGCGATCGCCTTAGGGACATTGCCAATATTGCTAGTCGGATTGCTGATTAAAATTTTAGTCCCAGATTATGACAAATCGCCTTTGCGGAGTTTGACAGCGATCGCGATCGCCTCAATTGTGATGTCGAGTTTACTAGCTCTCGCGGAAATCTTGGGACAACGCCAAACCAAAGAAAAGCGTCATTTTCAAAGAGTGCGAGTAATTGACGGGATTTTAATGGGTTTAGCGCAGGCTATGGCGATTATTCCGGGGGTGTCGCGATCTGGCTCGACCTTAACCGCAGGATTGTTTTTAGGTTTAGATCGGGTTGCGGCAACCCGATTTTCGTTTTTGCTAGGTATTCCAGCGATTACGATTGGCGGAGTCGTGGAATTTATCAGTATTGCCAAGAAAGGTTTTGGAGGAGATATTGGGGCAGGACAACTGGCGATCGGGCTATTCTCATCGGTTATTTTTTCGTACTTAGCGATCGCATGGTTGCTAAAGTTTTTCCAAACCCATACGACTTGGGTGTTTGTCGGCTATCGCTTGATTTTTGGAGCATTGTTACTCACGGCTGTCGGCGTAGGTTGGCTCAAATAAAACCCAAGTTTAAGTGACACTTCTTGTCACTTAAACTTGGGTTTTATAAAAGTCAGGTTTTTGAAAGCCCGCCAAGGGCGGGCTTTCAAAAACCTGACTTTAGTGTTTCCAGCGCCGAAGGCGCTGGAAACACCAAAATCGGTTTCATAATGAGAATTACAAATAAATTTTCGCGGCGCGAAAATTTATTTGGTTCTTTCATGTATAGTTATAGATCGCACGATCTTTCATGCTCGGATCGGGTTATTTAGAAAATTGGTGAAACTAGTTCCAACTAATTTCCCAATACCTGTACGGCATCTACTGAATACTTAAAAACCATGAGTTACGCAATCATTGAAACAGGCGGTAAGCAATATCGCGTCGAAGTCGGCAGATTTTATGACGTTGAGCTACTAGAAGCCGAAGAAGACAGTAAATTGACCATTGATAAAGTTTTGTTTGTCAATATGGATGGCGATATTTCCATCGGTCAGCCCATCGTTGATAGCGCTAGCGTAGAAGTTACCGTAATGCGCCATCACAAGGCGAAAAAAGTAATCGTTTACAAAATGCGTCCTAAAAAGAAAACCCGCAGAAAGAATGGTCACCGTCAGCCATTGACTAGAATTATGGTTGAGGCAATCAATCTTAGTGGTACAGCCGCTTAAACACAAATAAATGGAGCTTTGCTCCGTTTATTTGTGCATCTTTTAAATATTAAGAGGATACAAAACAAATGGCACATAAGAAGGGTACAGGTAGTACAAGAAACGGTCGTGACTCTAATGCTAAGCGCCTCGGTGTAAAGCGTTACGGCGGTCAAGTCGTTAAGGCTGGTAGCATCTTAGTCCGTCAACGCGGTACTAAGTTTCACCCAGGCAACAACGTTGGTCGTGGTAGCGATGACACATTGTACGCAACCGTTGATGGTGTTGTGACTTTTGAGCGCTTTGGCAAAACTCGTAAGAAAATTAGCGTTTATGCACCTGTAGCTGTAGAAGTTGCAGAAGCAGAAGTTGCTTAATAACCCCAAAAAGTAGCGCAACGCGCTAACTTTTTTAAAAAATAGAGCCTGTGCAAAGCACAGACTCTATTTTTGTGTTTTTAAGGATTCGTATTGCTGCAAAAGGTTTTTGAGCTTTTCGATTTGAATTGGTTTGCTAATGTAGCCACTCATCCCTGCATCACGACAGAGATGTTGATCATCATCGGTAGCATTTGCGGTCATCGCCACGATCGCTACTGGAGGGAGTTGGCGTTCTGATTCCTGCTTACGAATATACTTAGTTGCCTCTAATCCGTCCATTTCAGGCATTTGAATATCCATCAAGATCAGATCGTAGGATTTATCAGCGATCGCCCTAATTGCTTCCTCACCGTTATTAACTACATCCGCTTGGTAACCCAAGTGAGTTAGTACCCGTTTAGCAACTTTCTGATTGACAGGGTTATCTTCGGCTAACAATATGTTGAAACTAGATGAAGATGAGTCGAGATTTCCTGAAGTATCCATAGTTGCATGGTGTTAATATTTTCTGTCTGAAATCTTCGGTGCAATCGCAAGGTTTGTTTAACCCATAATCTGCGGTACGCGGAAAAAGTCTTCTTCGCGATCGGGAGCGCAATTGAGTAAGGTCTCGCGATCAGTAAAGGGTTGCAATAGATCGGGGCGAGTAATATTGACGGTATTAACCGCTCTAGTTGTGGGTTCTACTCCTTCTAGTAAAGGATCGAGTTCATTTAGCTGTTGGAAATAGTCGAGAATACTATCTAGTTGCTTAGTAAAAGAAATTTCTTCAGCTTCAGTTAATTGCAAGCGTCCTAAATGGGCAACGTGACGAACTTGTTCTCTATCGATCATGATTTATATATATGTGTGGGGAATAATATCAGAACAAGGGGCTTAAGCCCCTTGTCTTAAGATTTTGATAAAAGAACTATGCAAATCTTCTGTGACTGTCTTCTGAGTGAATAATTAGTGATGCTTGGCTTTGCCGCGCTTCACTAATTATTCGCTTTATAATACCTATTCTTGGGAAGGCAAGGAGATAACCTAGAAGAATAAGTTAATGTCGGCTCTACCAGTAGTTTTTAGCCAGTTTTGGGCTTCGATATAGTTGTTAGGGGCAAGACGAATCGCTCTTACCCAATGGTCAGCAGCAGTGTTGAAATATTCTTCGGCTTGTTCTTCGTCTTGAGCATTTTCGCCCTTGTGGTGATAAATCACGGCTACGTTGTTGAGAGCTTGAGGCATTCGTGGATTAAGGTCGATCGCCTGTTCATAAAACTCTAGAGCCTTGTCATGATCGCCATTGCTGGCATGAATCAAGCCCATGTTGTAATACACGTAGCTGCGATCGTAGGAATTTTCTTCAAGCTTGAGCGCTTCTTCATAGTTAGCTAATGCTTCGGCATATTCGCCATCACCTTGAGCCGACATTCCATCACGGTAGTAAGCAAATGCTTCTTTTTCTTTCTGACTAGCAGGAAAGAGTTTTAGAATCGTGTCGGCAATAACGGTAAAGGTTTGATCGACGAAGTTGTCATTACGTTGCGATCTAGGCATAGTTCTTTATAAATTTGCAGTCAGTGTTAATTAGCATATCAAAAGCTTGATAAATTAAAACCCATAAAGATTAGGAGGCAGCTATTCTCATTATAAAAATCGGTTTTTTGAAAGTCCGCCAACGGCAGACTTTCAAAAAACCGATTTTGGTGTTTCTAGCGCCGAAGGCGCTAGAAACACCAAAATCGGTTTCATAATGAGAATTGCTGATTAGGAGGCTCGCTTCGCGAGCCTCCTAATCTTAGCTAGAGGCACTAGTGTAAAAACGTAGGGCAAAGCGCCAAAAACGATTTGAAACAAAGAGTAAGCCGATCGCTAAAAACATAGAACCCATAATCCACATTGGTTCTCCTCTCCCTAAAAGGGTTTCGGCAGGAACAGTGGTTAAAAAGGTGATCGGTACAACAAAAGTAAAAAAGAAGCGATAGGATGCGGGATAGGCTGCCATCGGATATCGACCCGCTTCCATTAAGCCGCGTAAAACTTCGGTAACGTTATAAATTTTTACAAACCAGATGCTAGTTGCGCCAAGGATGAACCAAATACTGTAGAGACTAAGGAAACCAAAAGTTAGCGGAATTAAGCCCCAGAGATAATTGCTCAGACTTAATCCTAGTTTGTTACCTGCATAGAGCAAGATGCCACAACCAAAGATTAAATTTGGGAATCCCCAAGGGGATATAGCTCTTGCTGACAGCCAAAACTGACTGCTAATCGGTTTTAAAAGGACAAAATCTAATGTGCCACTCTGAACATGATCAACAATTTTGCTTAAGTTCGGCGCAAGAAAAGTACTCGAAAACCCTTCTAAGATTGTGAATATACCCAGCACCACGATCGCTTCTTCCCAGCGCCACCCTGCAAACGTATAACCAGTACGATAAAACAAAAACAGCCCAAACAAACTTCCCGCCAAATTGCCAATACTGCTTAGAGCCGCGATCGCAAAGTTAATCCGATATTCGAGTTCGGCGGCGATCGCCGTTGACCAGAATAGTTTTAATGCGTTGAGATATTTACTCATATTGATGTTCAACACGAACTGTAAGCAATGCTATAGCATTGCTTACAGTTCGTGTTTTCTTGCAATTAATTTAGGCTTAGGCGTAACCACGACCCCTAGGGCGATCGTTACTACGCTCAGCACGAGGCTTAGCCTTATTAACGCGAAGGGTTCGTCCCATCCATTCAGCTTCGTTTAGCGCCGCGATCGCCGCTTCTTCCTGAGCATCGTCCTCCATGTCCACGAAGGCGAAACCCCGAACCCGACCTGTTTCTTGGTCGGTGGGCAATTGCACACGCTTTACAGTGCCGTAGTCTGAAAAGACGCTTGTTAAGTCGTCCTTAGCAGCTTGATAAGACAAATTTCCAACGTAAATAGTCACAGTCAGTTCGCTCCAAAAAGAGATCGATACAATAATTTAGCCAGTCTTCGGAAAAGACTCGCTCGATCCGAGATCTCACAAATCCAACCTAAATTTCAGCTTTGATATAGTTTACCGTTTAGCCGCAACAATTTGCGTAGGCTGTATTACAAAGCTTTGTACAACTAATGGTAAAGAAATCGAAAATATTTAAAAGTCTTAATAGCTTTCTTGCTGGAAGCGGTATTTATGGGGATTGATAATCGCCTTGAACCTAATCTTCCAAAACTGTGATCAAAATTTCATTCTAAAGAAATAGGTGAAATTACTTAGATTAGCCATAGCTTCTTTCCTGTTCTATAGCTGTCGCCATTCTTTTTTTGAAAGCCCGCCTTCGGCGGGCTTTCAAAAAAACGATTTTGGTGTTTTCAGCGGCAAAGGCACTGGAAACACCAAAATCGTTTTCATAATGAGAATTGCTGCTAGAGCGCCCCTTGCTTAGAATCATAACTACAGTGGGGTATGATGGCAGATGTCTTAATATGTTCTCTGTTCATGCTGGCTCTGAGTAAAGCTTTATATAGCTTTACAAAAAAAGCGATCGCAAAAGCTATAAAAAAATATGGGTAAACAAAGTCGCCTGCTTGCCTTTGTAATGGCAATTTTAATAGGGGCTGTGTATCTAATCATCAGCAATCCGCCGAAGCTAGGCTTGGATTTACGAGGTGGCGCACAGCTTACACTCCAAGCTAAAGTCAATCCTGAACAAGGGATTAATGAACTTACGCCGCGCATCATGGAAACTGCCAAGTTTGTGGTGGAACAGCGCATTAATGGCTTAGGAGTCTCCGAAGCAACGATTTTGCTGGCTGGTAATAATCAACTGATTGTTCAGTTACCAGGGGTAAATGATCCTGCCCAAGCTGAGCGCGTCATTGGTACAACCGCTCAACTTGATTTTCGTAAGCAAAAGAAAGGTACGGAAAGTGAGCTAAGGGCAAGATTGCAAATCCAGCAGGCGGCGATAATTCAGCGTGAAGTCCTGAAAAATTCTAACGATCAAAAGGCGATCGCGGAAAATGAAGCAGCCTATAAGAAAAGTATTGAAGACTTGAAGGGAATTTTTGAGCGCACAGGTTTAACGGGAAATATGCTCAAAGATGCTGTAGCTGCGCCAACGGGAAGTGGACCTGATTCTTGGCAAGTGGCTCTGACCTTCGACGATAAAGGCGGTGAGCTATTTGCGAAAACCACTGGCGAAATCGGCGGTACTGGTCGCGTTTTAGGGATTTTTCTAGACGATAAATTAATTAGCTCTCCGTCAGTTGGTCCCGAACATCAGGGTAAAGGTATTACAGGCGGTCGAGCAGTCATCACTGGGAACTTCACCTTAGATACAGCTAATGAACTAGCCTTACAGTTACGTGCTGGTGCATTGCCTGTGCCTGTAGAAATAGTAGAAAACCGTACTGTTGGGGCAACTCTTGGAGCAGATAGTATTCTCAGCAGTATCTACGCAGGTGTTGCTGGATTATTGCTGGTATTAATCTTTATGGTGATTTATTACCGCATTTTGGGTGTAGTTGCGGATATTGCTCTGATTACCTATGCAATTATTACTTTTGCAGTATTTAGCGTGCTGGGTGTGGTGCTGACCTTACCAGGTATTGCAGGTTTTATTCTGAGTATCGGTATGGCTGTAGATGCGAACGTACTAATTTTTGAGCGCACTAGAGAAGAACTAAAAGCGGGACGTACACTTTATAAATCCGTTGAAGCAGGTTTTTATCGAGCTTGGTCAAGCATTCTGGATAGTAATGTGACCACTTTGATTGCTTGTGGGACTTTGTTCTGGCTGGGTTCGGGTTTTGTGAAGGGATTTGCGGTAACTCTTGGTGTGGGCGTGCTGACTAGCATGTTTACCGCAGTTACTTTAAGCCGATCGCTAATGCTCGCCATGATTAGTAATCCTAATTTCCGCAAGCCTGAATACTATGGCATGAAAGCTTTTGGCAAAATCTCCACAACTGCTGATCTAGATGCGATCGCTGAAAAGAAAGCAAGCGATAAGAAAAACGACAATACTACAGGTGCGGTGTTATGAGATTAGACGTAATTAAGAATGCTCGCCTTTATGTTTCCATTTCCTCTGTCGTAATCTTGGCAGGGCTGGTGGCGATGGTGATTTCTTTTCAGCAGCTAGGATCACCTTTACGATTGGGCATCGACTTTACTGGTGGTTCGAGTATTACCCTTGGCTTAGCCTGTGATAGTACCAATAACTGCGGTAAGAAAATAGATGTCGGTGTGGTGCGTCAAGCGATCGAGAGTAAAGGCTTTGCCAATAGCGTGATCCAATCAGTTGAAGGCAAAGATCTTAAAGGTATATCCGTAAGAACGGCGCGACTAACCACAGAGCAACGCGAAAATTTGCGCTCAATACTTGCTGATACTTTGAAGCAATATGGTGAGATCGATGCTAAAAAATCTCAGATTGATGAAGTGGGTCCCTCAATCGGTCAGCAAGCTCTGAGCAATGGTTTACTAGCCTTGGCAATTTCCTTCGCGGGAATTGGTATTTTTCTGGCATTTCGATTTCAACTTGATTATGCAAGTTTTGCTATCATTGCGCTGTTCCACGATATTTTCGTCACCGCAGGTATCTTTTCGATCCTTGGTTTGACGCTAGGGGTGGAGATCGACAGCCTTTTTATCGTGGCGATGTTAACTATTTGCGGATTCTCAGTGAATGACACTGTCGTAATTTACGATCGCATCCGCGAAAATGTGAAGATCGATGCAGGGGCAACTAAGTTTAACGAGCTAGTCAATGCTTCAATCAATCAAACCTTAGGGCGATCGATGAATACCACCCTAACTTCTACTTTGCCCTTGATTGCTATCTTCTTATTTGGTGGAGCAACTCTGAGATTCTTCTCTTTAGCTTTGATTATTGGGTTTTTATCGGGAGTTTATTCCAGCATTTTCAATGCCAGTATTTTCCTAGCATGGTGGCGTAGTCGCCAGACTCCAAAAATTAGTCAACAGCCACTAGAGTCAAACTAAATGATAAGGGCGGTGCGATGTACCGCCCTTATCATTAGAGCTATTATGTGAGTAAGTATTGGGTCTATAACTATGACTATAACTACAAGTCGTAAGCTTACATTTGACGAATATCTAACCTATGATGATGGTACTGATAAAAGGTATGAATTTAATGATGGAGAGTTAGTAGAAGTGCCACCGCCAATAGGATTACATGAAAGAATTGTTGCTTTCTTGTTTTTCTTTTTAGCTCTCACCATTAAACAAAAATCTCATCCTTATTGTGTTCGCGCCAATGGAGTCGAAATTTGGACGGGTAACCGCACGCGCCGCCCTGATCTATGTGTGTTGAGCAAACAACAAGAATTCGATATTTTAAGAAAAGCAGCTATCCTATTTACTCCACCCTTATTAGTGATTGAGGTTGTTAATCCAGACTACCGTAATGTCGATCGCCAAGAAAAACTAAACGAATATCAAAGTATTGGCATATTTGAGTATTGGATTGTTGATGCATCTCTGGACTTAGTTTCGGTCTTATTGATGATCAATGGAACTTATCAAGAAACTGTTTTTCATTTAGGAGATCAAATTATCTCACCGACATTTGCGGATCTCCAGCTTACAGTTGATGACGTATTGAATGCAGATATATGAATTCTGATAATAGTGACGCACTCTCTGAATCTAGCTCTGAGATATCGATAGATCCTTTGCTAGAACGTCAAGTTCAACGATTGATTGAAGTACAAACTTATTTGCGATGGATATTTGATGGTTTTCTGTGGCTGACGATCGGAACTGCAAGTATTTGGGCTTTGCGATCGGATATTGAGTTATGGATTGCAGCTTTTACATGGGCAGCTGTACGCATTACCTTAGCTTATAATCGCTTGCCAATGATGGGGGTAGGAATATGTGTGGCGATGACTCTGGCAACTTTAGTTTGGCAAAGTTCGATAATTTTGTGGGGAGTTAATCAGCGTGAGAAGCGATCGCTAGTTGATCAAGTAAAAAGGATTAAGAAAAAAGGAAAAAGTCATCCGTTGTGGCATTGGGTCTGTGAGGAAAAAACATTATAGTGGGTGCGTTGCACCCGCTATAATGACTACTTCTGTTTGAGAACTAACAATGTAATGTCGTCGTAAATTTTTTGATTGCCAATATGCGATCGCAGATCCGCTATAACTGCTTGACGAATCTCCAGTGCCGAAGCCTCAACATTTTGGCAAACTACTTCACATAGACGATCTACACCATAGAGTTTTCTTTCTTCATCCTCAGCTTCAGTGATCCCATCGGTATATAGGACAACGACATCGCCCACATGTAAATGAATATGTTTTTGATCTAGAAATCCAAAAATCTCTTCTTCTAATCCAATTGGAAATCCTAAATCAATTGTATCAAATCGTTCTAAAGTTCCATTTTTGCGTACCAAAATCATTTCTTCATGTTGACCACTCAAAATTAATTTTCCCTTTTCGTAGTCAATCAAAGATAGGGTTAAGTTCTTGTCAGAAGACATTCTCTGCACATTACCGTAAATTGTGCGGTTAAGGATATCGAGAAAGCGTACAGGATCATTCTCTTCACTTTGTAATAAGGTGCGTACCGAAGTTTGCACCATGATCATTAACATTCCGCTTTCCAGTCCATGTCCAGTTACGTCGCCAATCCCAATTTTAATCCGCCCGTTTTGTTGTAACACATCATAATAATCCCCACCAACTTCCGCAGCAGGCTCCATAAATCCTGCAATATCTAATCCCGCAATTAGCTCTAATTCTTGCTCCTTTGGTAAGATCATCTGCTGGAGTTTGCGGGTTACATCTAATTCACTACTCATTCGCAGATTTTCTAGTTTAAGAAGATTGTTCAGAGCTAGAATTTGTTTGTTAGCCCCATCCAGTGCAATTTCCGCAATCTTCCGTTGACTAATATCTTCGACAGTTCCCTCGTAATAAAGTAATTTACCCTGTACATCTCTCAACGCTCTGACATTTTCACTAATCCAGATGGTTGTGCGATCTCGTTTATATACCTGTGACTCAAAATTAGTAATGGTGTCATTTTCTTCCATCAGGGATTGAAACTGTTGCCGCCGATCGCGATCGACATAGAGTTGCGTCTTCACATCAACAATTTGTGCCAACATCTGCTCAACTGAGTCATAACCATAAATCCTTGCTAATGCAGGATTAACACTAAGATATCTACCATCGACGGTCGTTTGAAAAATGCCATCGACGGAGTTCTCAAAGATACTGCGATATTTTTCTTCGGACTCTCTTAGGGCGATCGCCACACTATTAAATGATCGCACAACCATCGATAATTCATCTCTACTGTCAAGCTTGATGGAAATGGCTCCCCCTGATGTCATCTGTTTAGAAGCAAAGTCTAACTGCTGGACTGTTCGCATTACCGACAGATAAAAACCCACAAATAGATAAATAATGCTAACCATTACTATGGCTACAAATGTCAAAACAAACTGTTTACGCTCCTGAAATCCTTGAATACGATCTTCTAATAATTCATCTAGATGCTCCACAACTTTTTGCCAGAGAGTGAAACTATCGTCTAGAGTTCTTTCCATCTCTTGATAATAAAAATTGTTAATCACAGAAATATTATTGTCTTGACTTGCCAGTTGACTAACGTAGGTATTCACCTCACTGATGCTGACAACAACATTGCGGAGATGTACAGACAAAGCATTGCGAAGATTTCCACGGGGATTATTTTGAAAAGCACGTTCTAGATTAGCTGCTAGTTCGTTGTTGTAATCACCCAGTAAACTAATTAGGGAAATTAGTCTCGCCTTTTTTTCGCTTGTTACTTCCTGCTTAAATACGATTTCTGCTTCTGTGTACATCATTTTGTACAGTAGCTTTTGCATCTCAGGTAGTTTAACGGCGATCGCATCCATTAAGTAATAAGTGTCTAAGTCTGGGTCAAGAATCAGGTTGGAAAAGTCCACTACATGTCTACGGAATAGATTAATTTCTTCGAGCAGTGCATCGTGATTACGAAACCCTAAAAACTCTTGCCCATCTAGCAAGCCCTGCCACTTAAATTTGACATCTCTAAGCCTCTCACTGGTTTGTATATCTTGCCCAAATTGGCGATCAACTTCTGTAAGCTTGATGAATTCTTGCTCAATTTTCTTTTGTAATTCTGACAATTCCTGATCTGAGGATGCTGTCTCCAAACGCTGAGAACTTTTATAAAACTGACGTTGTAAGATTAACTGTCTTTGGGGGATATATTGCCATAACTGATTGAGAGGGCGCAGGTAAGCATTGCCATAGATCTCTTTTTGCGTAAACTCTATACGGCTATCTAGTTCCGAAATTAGGAAATTCATTACTAATGCTAATGGCAGCACAAATAATAGACTGATCAAGAAAAATTTCTGAGGATATTTCAGGCGATTCATAAGAGCGATCGCTGGTTTAAATAGAGTCATATTTTGCCTTGAAGTCAAGATGGTTAGCCCTTTGCACTGTTAATCGAGCCTTGATTTTATAGAGATCGCTAAGTTTTGGCAGGCATGATTAATCTCAGATTTACGATCCATTTTATAGCCGTTAATCGTTTATTAGTCTTGGTTACAGTCTATTGAAGCCTTGGGTAGAACAGCTTAACTTTTGTAAACGTCGCTCTGCAAAGCTTTCAAAAGTTAAGCTAGGTTTTAAGTTAGCGTTGCATTTATATCGATCTTTGACTAAGAAGGCTGTAGAGATCTAGATCACAAATATGCGGGGGAACATATCACAAAGGAGGCAGTCATATTAGATTAAATCTAGGTTAAGATTAGGTTAATTAAAGTTAAATCATGATTAGTTGCTTATAAACCAGTAGTGATAAAAATATAATTCCCATATCTAGGAAACCATTTAAGAATTGTCTAGATCCCCCCAGCCCCCATTTTTTAAGGGGAGCTGGGGGATCTCTTAGAACTTTTGACCGCAGAAAGTAATTCTTAAATGGGTTCTAAGGTGATGTGTTATTCATCTCAGTAACACATTGCTTGGGCAAAATATTCCAAGACTATCTGGAGTCGCTCTTAAATTTGTAATCTTAAAAGAGGGAAAATTATGTCTACAAACATCCAATGTCTGTTTCCACAGTCTCGTTATTACGGTAAATTTACGCCAGAGAACTTAGTGTTCAATGCTAATTTGCAAGAGTTTTCCCATCGTGTCAGTATCATTTGCAGTCTCGAAACGGGCGGTAAAATCTCATCACAGGAAGCCTACTCACAAGTCGCAGGGCTATGGCAGCAGCTAGAAAAATCGAAACAGAATCTCTTCACATGAAAGGAAAAAGCGGTGTAATACACCGCTTTTTCCTTTTTGGGGCGATCGCGCAAAGGTGATTGTGTGGATTTGCCAACAATTGATTTAACTACTAGATGTAACTTTCCCTCTTAATGCTATTATTGTAAATGGCTCGGATCTATGCGATCGCAACGCCCGAATCGTGTCAGGGTCGGAAGACAGCAGCACTAAGGGATGCTTGAGATAGGCGTAGTACCCGGGCTACTTTTTTAGGTTAGCAATGGGTTCAGGAGAGATTCATGGGTCGGGCGAAAAAAGTCGTACTTGCGTATTCGGGCGGCGTTGATACATCTGTTTGCATTCCTTATCTCAAGCAAGAATGGGGTGTTGAAGAAGTCATTACCCTTGCAGCAGACCTAGGACAAGGCGATGAGTTAGATCCCATCAAGCAAAAAGCTCTTGATTCAGGAGCATCGGTCTCTCTGGTCAGAGATGTAACTAAAGAATTTGTCACAGACTATGCGTTCCCAGCGATTAAAGCTAATGCGCTTTATGAAAATCGTTATCCTCTAACTACGGCTCTAGCGCGTCCTCTGATTGCCAAGATTTTGGTAGAAGCAGCCGAAGAATATGGTGCTGATGCTGTAGCCCACGGATGTACGGGTAAAGGCAATGACCAAGTAAGGTTTGATGTATCGATCGCGGCACTTAATCCTGATATTAAAGTGCTTGCTCCTGCCCGTGAATGGGGCATGAGCCGTGAAGAAACGATCGCCTATGGTGAAAAATTCGGGATTGCTTCACCAGTCAAGAAATCTTCGCCCTTCAGCATTGATCGCAACTTGCTCGGTCGTAGTATCGAAGCAGGGCCTCTCGAAAATGCGTGGAATGAGCCACCTGAAGAAATTTATGCGATGACCAAGGCGATCGCTGATACCCCTGACGAGCCTACTTATACTGAAATTGGTTTCGAGAAAGGGCTTCCTGTGTCCATTGATGGCAAGGCGCTTGAGCCTGTGGAATTGATTACTGCACTTAATGCGATCGCGGGTAACAATGGCTATGGGCGCATTGACATGGTTGAAAACCGCCTAGTGGGGATCAAGTCTCGTGAAATCTACGAAGCTCCCGCGATGTTGGTTTTGATCCATGCTCACCGCGATCTTGAAAGCCTCGCTTTACCATCTGACCTCGCTCAATACAAGCGCGGCATCGAAGATACCTACGGCAAGATGATTTATAACGGGCTTTGGTATAGTCCTCTCAAGACTGCCCTTGATGCTTTCATTGACAGCAGCCAAGAGCGTGTATGTGGAACCGTCCGCGTCAAGTTCCATAAGGGTAGCGCGATCATTGTTGGTCGTCAGTCGGTGAACTCCCTCTATGACGAAGACTTGGCAACTTACACCAGTGCTGACCAGTTCGATCATAAAGCGGCTGAAGGCTTTATTTATGTCTGGGGTATGCCAATTCGTGTATGGGCGCAGAAAAATAGATAGCTTTTGGCTTTTGGCTTTTGGCTTTTGGCTTTTGGCTTTTGGCTTTTGGCGGCGCTAAGCGCCGCCTTTTCTTTTTGGGTTTGATTAGGCTCAAGGCACTGTAAAATATCATAAAATCAGCAATTAGTTGGCAAATTTTTCTATGACAAAAGTACCTTTACCCGATGAGCGCATTCTCTTTAAAGGTCATCCTGCGGTTATTGGGAGTGTGACAAGATTGCTGGTTTCGATTTTTACTTTAGGTATTGGTACGATCTGGTATTGGTTGCAGTCGATCAATACGCAGTATTTGATTACATCTCAACGAATTGTTATAGAAAGGGGCGTTTTCTCAAAAGATATTGAAACTCTAGAAATTTACCAAGTTGATGATATTCAGTTAGAAAAGCCTCTAAATCAGCGCATCATGGGTACTGGTAATATGCTGTTACTTACCCGTGACATTTCTGCTCCTAAAATATTGCTAGAACGCTTGCCAATTGATGTAAGGGAGCTATACGAGCAGATGCGTCCATGTATTCAGCAAGCAAGATTTCGTTTTCATATCCGTGATGAAGAAAACCCTAGAGAAATTTTTTAACTGATGTTATGTGGAACTCAGATAATGAACCTCTTGCTGCTAGCATAACAGGGCAACCATGGGGGGATTGCCCCTACCTATAAATTCTAGATCTTGTAGGGGCTGCTCCCCCGTGCCAGCCCTAAACTTACGCCATAGCAAGAATTCCTTCCACGTAACATCAGTTCTTAATACCAATTCCCAAAAGTGTGGCAACACTTTTGGGAATTAAAAACTAAACTCAGCAAGGAGTTTAAAAGCACAAAAAGGCGTAGTCGTCTTGTGCTTTGTCATAAAACGCTAATAGAAAAGGCGGCGCAAAGCGTCGCCTTTTCTATTTTTATTTGGTGATCGCTATAAAACTCAAGCTAAACTAGTTAGAACGTCTTAACTAGTGCCAAGTTTAGCAACAATGACTTCATCATCGATTTCAGTTCGTGAATTGCCGCTGTTCCCTTTACCTGAGTTGGTACTATTTCCGGGACAGTCTCTACCGCTTCATATTTTTGAGTATCGCTATCGCATGATGATCAATACGGTGCTGGAAAGCGATCGCATGTTTGGCGTATTAATGTGGGACTCGGAGACGGGCAAACCTGCAAATATTGGCTGTGTCGCTCAAATCGTGCAGTATCATCGCTTGCCCGATGATCGCTTCAAGCTATTGACCATGGGACAACAGCGCTTTCGAGTATTGGAATATGTGCGCGAAACTCCTTATCGGGTGGGATTAGTGGAATGGATTGAGGATGAGCCTAGTAACGATGCACCATTTTTATTAGCGACAGAAGTACGTGAGTTGCTGAATGATGTGATCCGTCTATCGCAAAAGCTTACTGATCAAGAAATAGAGTTACCGAAGATTCCCCGTGGTCCGATCGAGTTGTCCTATTGGGTCGCTAGCAATTTTCAGGGCGCAAGTCTAGAGCAGCAGTCATTGCTGGAAACTCTGGATACGGCTGCAAGGTTGCGACGTGAGGCAGAGATTTTATCTTCCACTAGAAGTCAATTAGCGGCGCGGACAGTTTTGAAGGATACTTTTAAGTGATGTTATGTGGAAGTTTCTAAGACCCTCACCCCTAGCCCCTCTCCCAAAAGGGGAGAGGGGAACAAGAAATTAGTCTTACTCCCCCTCTCCCTTGATGGGAGAGGGGGCTGGGGGGTGAGGGTTCCACGTAACATCAGTTTTAAGTAAAAGTGAATAAATTTTTTGTTGAAAGTGCTGCAAAGTAGCACTTTCAACATAGTCTTAAATTTTCTGGAGCAAGAATCGTGAAGATCGGCGTACCGAGCGAAATCAAAGATCGTGAGTTTCGAGTGGGAATGACACCTGCGGGGGTAGCAACATTAACGGCGCGATCGCATCAAGTTTTCGTAGAAACAAATGCTGGGCTTGGCTCTGGTTTTAGCGATCAGGAATATATCCAAGCAGGGGCAAAGATTGTCGCAACACCACAGGAAGTTTACGCCCAAGAAATGGTGATCAAGGTCAAGGAGCCTTTGCCCAGTGAATATGCATTACTTCACAAAGAATTAATTCTGTTTACTTATCTGCATCTTGCCGCCGATCGCCTATTAACAGAAGCATTAATCAAGTCGGGTGCAACCTGTATCGCCTACGAAACAGTGCAATTAGATAATGGTCAATTGCCTTTATTAGTGCCGATGAGCATCATTGCAGGAAGACTATCAGTGCAGTTTGGGGCGCATTATCTGACCAAGCAGCAGGGTGGTAGTGGTGTGTTACTGGGCGGTATTCCGGGGGTAAAATCTGGACATGTGGTGGTATTAGGTGGTGGTGTAGTTGGTACTGAAGCCGCAAGAATGGCGATCGGTTTGGGGGCAAGGGTAACGATTTTAGATGTTAATCTCAATCGTCTTGGTGAATTGGAAGCTCTCTTTGGTTCACGGGTGCAGTTGTTGTATAGCAATGCTAGTAATATCGCCGAGTCAGTAATTTCGGCAGATCTCGTCATCGGCGCAGTGTTAATCACTGGCAAACGCGCACCGACCTTAGTAAAACGTGAACTTGTCCAAAAAATGCGATCGCATTCTGTAATTGTCGATGTGGCGGTCGATCAAGGTGGTTGTATTGAAACGGGAAGAACTACTTCCCATACATCTCCTGTCTATGAAGAAGAAGGAGTTTTGCATTATGGTGTGCCGAATATGCCAGGGGCTGTACCTTGGACTGCGACGCAAGCTTTGGTTAATGCCACGCTTCCATATACTTGCGCCTTAGCGGATTTTGGTTTGGAGGCCCTTAAACGCGATCGCACTTTGGCAAAAGGTGTCAATGTTCAGAATGGTCAAATTGTTTATGGGGCGGTTGCTGAGGCTTTTCCAGATCTGCCAAAAGCCTAGTTTATAAAGCCTAAAAGCGTCGCTTGGCGACGTTTTTAGGTGTAAAGCAACCATGCAAATTTGCCAATACCGAAGCCAAAATATAAAGCGATCGCCGTTACAAATAATAAAATAGAACCAGTCATCAATAGGTAATCAGGAGTTGTTAAAGCGGACTGATGCAGATAGGTACGATTGGAACTACCTGAAAAAGCTTTTGACTGCAAGACAATTTCTAACTTTTGCGACTTTGAGAGGGAATTTAAGATCAAAGGTACGGCAACTTTGGCATAAACTTGCGCTTTTTTTAGCCAGCCCATTTTCTCGAAATTTAGACCACGTAAGCGCTGTGACTCAATGATCGATTGGACTTCCTCTAGTAAAAGTGGCACAAATCGCAGAGTCGATGAAAAGATAAACACCACTTTATAAGGGATTTTGGCGCGTACCATGCCCACTGTCATCTGATTAACATCTGTCGTAAAAATTGCTAATGGAATTACCAAAATCATCGTCAACGTTTTAAAAACAATATTTAATCCGTAAAGCGTTCCCTCTAAACTCATCTTTGCACCGCCAACTATCCACCATGTTTGGGGCAAGCTCAACAGAGTTGTGAGTTCCGTTTTATGAGTCAGTAATTTAACTTGTTCTACATTAAAAAATCCCATACTCAAAATCAGAAAAATATAAAAAGGAATCATCACTTTGAGAATAGTTCCTAAATAGTTGAGTCTGACTCCAGCCAGAACACAAGCCGCAATCACGCTCAGCATCAACACCCCCCCTGAGATCGGGCTTTCCCAAAGAAAGGCAAGAATGGTAACTGAGAGCATCACCACCAACTTAGAGCGAAAGTCTAAGCGGGTAAATAAAGAGTCATATTTAACAGTTTGTAATTTCATTCTTTCTCTAGTAATGCGGTTAAATTTAAGCTGTTTAAGATACTTGATTTAATTGGACGCTTTTCGTCCCAAAAAATTTGAGATGAGTAAAAAGAGATCGCTTGCTCTGAGGTTAGCAGTTCAAAAGTCTTATTAGCAATTTGTTCATCATTAAATCCTAAGAAATAAACTGTGTCATCAAAAACTATTTGCTTATTATCCAGCTTACTAATTAATCTAAACTCTAATTTTTTATAGAGTCCACAAATAGCAATTTTCCAAGGGGTAAATGTATAATTTCCAACACCAAAAATTGAAAATTTAGGATTATTATGATAGATTTTGCTTTTTCGAGCATTTAGATACTTAGCATGAGATTCTAAATAATTCCATGTTTTTGGAGCTAAATCTTTAATATATTCAGTTGGTTCACCAACAAATTTTTGAGTAACTAAAACATATCGATTAGTAGATTTTATGCGATTTTGTGCAATGTCAGATCCCTTCATTAAGGGGTATAAATAAGTTTCTTCAATATCAATAGACTCACCTAGCCCATTAACAAATGATTCACCGATTTTATTCAATTCCATTACTCTTGAACAATCATGTTTAATTCCAGAGCGCCATTTTGTTTTAGTATTTGTATTATATAAATTACTCATTTTTTCAAAAGAATCTATATCTCTAATGAGAATATTATTTCTATATCCAATTCTTTTACTCTCTGTTTGACTAAGACTACTAAATACATCGCAAAAGTAATGCTTTGAGTTTGGATTAAACTTACAAAATAATAGGCAAGCATCAACTGTTGCACTAAAATACTTTTGAGTATCAATCCCATATGTTGCACAGTACTCAAGATTAAGATTATGAGAATAAAGATAATTTAATAGTTTTCTGGCGACAGAAGTTTTACATAGCATTGCTAAACAAGCATTGCGATCTTGAAGCCATTGCGAAAACTGTATTAACATCCATTCAGAAATATCAAAGTTACTTTTACCTGTAATTGCATCTATCCCATTATACTTTTGGAAATTATTTTTTTTTGGTAAATTCTTGCTGTTAATACTTCCTTGCTGTGAATTCGTTACCCAAGGAAAGTTGCCAAGCACTAAAATTTCCCCAGCTATTTGATTGATATATGACTGCCACTCAAATTCAAAAAAATCTTTGTTGTGCAACTCAATTCTTGGATCTTGAGAGAATTTCTGATTATTTTTAATTTCCTGTAAGTATTGATTATTGATCTCAATACCAATAATCCTATTTACTCCTGAGAAAATAGATGAAGCAGCATTAATAAAATTACCAATCCCACAAGTTGGCTCAATAATAATATCAGGACTAACGTTAAGCTGAAGTAACTGCTGACAAACTTTTTCTGCTAGTTCGGGTGGTGTCTGAAAATCCCCATATTCAATTTTTGCTTTTTTATCAGTGTAAATCATTAACTATTCCTATAAATTACTATCAATCCTTCTTCTTGTCCAGCAAGGTCAATTACTCTTCCGTATTGAAGTCGCCATTGCAAAGCATTGGAAATAGTTAAAAAGCCTTGAATAGGATGACTAATAATTATTTCATCAGCAATATTTGACAACTCGATTTCATCAATAGGTAAATTTCGATCAGCCATAAACGCTATCAAATCGTCTTTATTCCCTTCATTAGCTAAAATATTGCGAATACCACGAGTCATCTGAAAATCGCTTGTTCTTTCAGCACTTACATAGATTGTATGCAGAATATTTAGAGTTCCAGTTCTATTAATACTATCGTCAGTTTTATCATAGACAAAAATGATCAACCCGTAGCCTAGCCCAAAAATCTTTTGTCGGGCAGATTTGAATGGACAAGATGACTGAGGCTGCTTAATGCTTGTCACCTTAATATCTATGAGCAAACTTGGAAAATCAATTCCACTAGCAGAATTACCTTCTATAAAATCATATTTATTTTTGAGATACAGTCTGAATTTTTGTTCTAAGTATGTTCCAATAGCTTTTCCATCAGTTACTCCATAAAGTGTTGGTTGTGGATGAATAGACTCAATCTCTGAAAATAGAGCAGCTTCAGCACAAAGAGATTCTATAGTTAAAAGTGTCATAGTAAAAGGGATAGCTGGTATTTATCTTAGCCTATAGTGCTTTGTGTTTGAATGAAACAACTGGCTAATTCTGTGGGGGTAATTAGAGGATAGTCGCGATCGCAAAAAGCACTCAGCTTTTGCGATAACATCACTGATTGCGGTGGCGTGAGATAGGTAGACTCTAGCAAATCAGTTTGATGATAGGCTTGGCGCAACGGTGCATCTAGTAAGATCGTACCTTTTCCCATCACGATCGCGCGATCGGCATAGTCGGGCATTAAGTATAAATGGTGCGTAATTACAATTACAGTTTTCCCCATTTGATGCAATTGCCGACTGACTTGTAAAATCGAAGAAGCACCCTGATAGTCTTGCCCTGTCGTCGGTTCATCAAAAATGATGATCTCAGGATTCATTGCTAATAGGGCTGCAATCACGATGCGTCCACGTTCTCCTTTGGGTAAAGATAACGGATGAGCATGGCGCTGTTCCCAGAGTTGCATGGCTTTAAGACTGCGCTCAGTTTCTTTCTTGACGACATCAGGCGCATAACCAAGAAAAGGCAAAGCAAAAGCAACTTCCTTCTCAACGGAAGTATTAAAAATTTGGTTGTCAGGATTTTGGGCAAGGTAGCCGATGGATTGAGCAAGGTCGCTGACGGATAGCTCTCTGGTATCGCGATCACCTACTAATACTTTGCCTGATGTCGGTTTTAGCAAGTTGAGAAAATGCTTAACCAATGTACTTTTACCCGCACCATTCTGTCCCACGATCAGCACGTATTCACCCTCATGGATGTCTAGCGAGACATTTTTGAGAGCTTCCGTACCATCGTCATAGGTATGTTTGAGATTTTGAACTGAGAGAACGGGTGGTCTGCTACTGCGAGTCGGAGTTGTAAATAGGGGCGGATCATTGGGGAGAATTTGCGATCGCAGTTCAGTTAAAGCTGCTATACCCGCATCCAAAGTAACGGGAATCTGCGGAATATTAATTCCCTTGTGCTGAATTTGGCTAAAAGCTTGAGCAACTTCGGGCGGACGGAGTTTGTTTTGTTCTAGTAAATCAATCTGTGCGTAGATTTCATCGGGAGTGCCGACGGCTAGCAATTTCCCCTTTGAAAGCAAGGCAATGCGATCGCAAAATTCTGCCATTTCTTCCGCAGCATGGGAAACCATGACGATTGCTACGCCGAGTTCTTCTTTTAATTCTCTGACTGTAGCAAAGACTTCTTGGGAACCAATGGGATCGAGTTGCGAAGTGGGTTCATCAAGAATTAATAAATCAGGTTGCAGTGCTAAGGCGGCGGCAATGGCTAAACGCTGTTTTTGACCACCTGAAAGCTCTTGGGGATTCTTCTTTTCAAAGCCTTCCAAACGAACTGATTTTAAAACAATGGGAATGCGGCGCAGGATTTCTTCACGGGGGACACAGAGATTTTCGAGGGCAAAGGCGATCTCATTTTCGACGGATGTAGCGGTAATCTGGATTTCAGGATCTTCAAACACAATCCCCACATGACGCGCTAGTTCACTGACGGGATGTTCGAGGCTATCTAATCCTGCGATCGCAATTTTGCCAAAAAAACGTCCACCGTAAAACTGGGGAACGATGCCAGTGAGGGCAAGACATAGGGTAGTTTTACCTGCTCCTGTCGCGCCAATGATTCCTAAAAATTCTCCTTTGTTAATGGTTAACGAGATATCTTTTAAGACTGTCTCTTTGGAGTTGGGATAGATATAGGAAACTTTGTCTAAGACCGCGATCGCTTGCATAATTTCGAGGGTTGAGCAATTTGATAAGTAACTGATTTTTGATGGTGAGACAAAGCCGTGCCATCAAAAATCTTACGGAGAAGCCCTTACATCGGACAAGATAAATCGCCGACTTTGCGAGAAAACAGCATATTTTCGCGGTAATCAACGGGGCAATCGATGACAGCAGGTACATTTTGGGCAAGCGCTTCCTTAAGTGTCGGTATTAAATCCATTGCCGATGTGACGCGATAGCCTATTAGCCCCATACTCTCGGCAAGTTTCACAAAGTCAGGATTACCAAATTTGATGAATGCGGATCGACCATAATGGATTTGTTGCTTCCATTCGATCAGTCCATAGCCACCATCATTAAAAATAATCGTCACAAAGGGCGTACCGATACGAGTTGCGGTTTCTAATTCTTGCATATTCATCATAAAGCCACCGTCACCTGTTACGGCGACGATCTTGCGATCAGGATTGACCAGTTTCGCCGCGATCGCCCCCGGAATTGCGATCCCCATCGCCGCAAAACCATTGGAAATAATGCAAGTATTAGGGCGATCGCAGTGGTAATGCCTTGCCATCCACATCTTATGCGCTCCCACATCGGAAATCACGATATCCTCAGCAGCCATGACTTGACGCAGATCGTAGATAATCTTCTGGGGCTTAATCGGAAACCCGTCATCATGGGCATACTGCTCATAGGTAGCCAGAACTTGTGGACGTAGGGCGATCGCGTGAGGATCAGTCATTCCTGTGCGATCGCAACGGTGCATAATCTCCACCAATGAATCCGAAATATCACCCACAATTTCCACTTGAGGCATATAGCTGCTGTCAACTTCCGCAGGTAACTCCGCAATGTGAATAATCGGAATTGTGCCATGAGGATTCCATTTCTTGGGGGAATATTCGATTAAGTCATAGCCAACAGCGATTACTAAATCCGTTTCATCAAAAGCGCAATTAATTACATCCCTCTGCTGCAAACCGATTGACCAAAGCGCCAGAGGATGACGGTAGGGAATGACACCCTTACCCATAAAGGTATTTGCCACAGGGATATTTAAACGGGTCGCAAAATCGATGAAAGCTTGACTAGCTTGAGAACGAATTGCCCCATTGCCCACCAGAATCAAAGGATTTTTGGCTTGTGCAATCAGTAGAGCGGCTTCCGATAAGCTGCGATAGGATGCATACATCGAATTGCGATCGCCTTTAATCAATAAAGGTTGCCCTGTGACTTCCATATCGGCAATATTTTCTGGTAAGTCAATATGTACTGCTCCCGGTTTCTCAGATTTAGCCAGTTTAAAGGCTTTACGCACAATTTCAGGGGTGATGCTAGGGCGCACGATTTGAGCATTCCATTTGGTTACAGGCTCGAACATGGCAACTAGATCAAGGTATTGATGGGAATTGATATGCATCCGATCAGTTCCCACTTGCCCCGTAATGGCAATCAATGGCGCACAGTCTAAGTTGGCATCGGCAACCCCCGTCATCAAATTTGTAGCTCCTGGCCCAAGCGTCGATAAACATACCCCCGGTTTACCTGTAAGTCTGCCATAGACATCTGCCATGAAAGCGGCTCCCTGCTCATGACGTGTAGTAATAAATGTAATCGATGAATTCTCAAGGGCATTGAGAACCGCCATATTCTCTTCCCCCGGCAGACCGAAGATATATTCTACTCCCTCATTCTCTAAGCATTTGACTAATAGTTCTGCGGTTTTCATAGCTTCCTCACAAATTTAAGTTTGGATTCGCACGATCTGCGTGCGAATCCAAATAGGGTTTATTTAATCCAAATAGTTTTAATATTCACGAATTCGCGAATACCTTCGACACCTAACTCACGTCCAAAACCCGATCGCTTGATTCCGCCAAAAGGAATACGCGGATCGGATTTGACCATCCCATTAACAAAGACTGCACCCGCCTCGATTTGTTCGATCGCTAATTCTATTTCCTGTTGATCGTTACTCCAAAAGCTTGCTCCCAATCCAAAATTAGTGCTATTCGCAAGGGCGATCGCTTCAGTGAAGTTCTGCACCCGAAAAACGGAGGCAACGGGGCCAAAAAATTCTTCTTGATAGGGTGGCGCACCCAAAGGAATATCCGCCAAAATTGTCGGCGCATAAAAATTGCCTTTCTCCTTCACGCGATACCCCCCAACTAAGACCTTTGCCCCTAGATCGACCGTGGCTTTCACTTGCAAATCTAGTTCATTTAAAATTTGTGGTGTCGCAAGGGGACCCACGTCAGTTTCAGGCTGCATCGGATCGCCTACTTTTAGCGCTTTGAATTTCTCGACAAATTTAGCAATAAACTGATCAGCGATCGCCTCTTCGATAATAAAACGCTTCGCCGCAATACAGGTCTGTCCATTGTTCATCACTCGCGCTGTCACTGCGGTACTGACCGCCAAATCTAAATCCGCACTTTTAAGCACAATAAACGGATCACTGCCCCCAAGTTCCAAAACTACTTTTTTAAGATGATGCCCTGCGATCGCGGCAAGGCTTTGTCCCGCAGATTCGCTTCCTGTCAATGTCGCCGCCTTTACTCTCGCATCGGCAACTAGTCCCGCTACGCGATCCGCTCCAACTAACAGGGATTGAAATGCACCTTCAGGTATACCCGCAGCATGGAAGACTTCCGCGATCGCTAAGGCACATTGCGGTACATTCGAGGCGTGCTTTAGCAGTCCCACATTCCCTGCCATCAGTGCAGGCACAGCAAAGCGAAACACTTGCCAAAATGGAAAGTTCCAAGGCATGACTGCAAGGATAATTCCTAAGGGTTGATAGCGAATGATCGTTCGGCTAGCATCGGTTTGGGCAGGAGTATCCGCTAAAAACTGTGGTGCATGTTCGGCATAAAAGCGGCAGAGATTGGCACATTTCTCGATTTCGGCGATCGCACTTTTGAGAGTTTTCCCCATTTCAAGGGTCATGATGATCCCAAATTCAGTTTTCTTTGCTTCCAGAATGTCAGCGGCTTGGAGCATCCATTGGGCGCGATCGCGAAAACTCGTGTGTTTGTAAGTGGCAAAGGTGCGATCGGCGAGTGCTAGCTTATGTTCGAGTTGCTGATCTGTCAAAGGCTCAAAGGTCTTTAACACTTCTCCCGTTACAGGATTTATTGATGCGATCGCCATGATCTTTTCTCCATTCCTGAGCAGATATATTAAGATCTTAATCCTTGCGATCGCCAAATATACCGATAATTCAAGTTAATTTACGATGTATCACGATTGAAGTTCAAAGAGATCATTATTTAACGCCAAAGATAAGGGGCGGCGCTTCGCGCCGCCCCTTATCTTTTGGGTTTTATGTTCTAAGCAAAACCTTGTAATGCAGAAATTTGCATGAATTACTTGACCTTATACTATGGTATAAGGTCTACACTTGTAACCGTTGGATGGAAAAAGCAAAGATGTCAATGCTGCAAGTCGGTGAAGTCTCTCGCAAATTGGGTTTAAATCCTCAGACGCTTTATTTCTACGAGCGAATTGGCTTAATTCCCTCTCCTCTTAGAACTGAGGCGGGATATCGCTTGTTTAGTCAAGAAGATGTAGATCGCTTAGCTTTTATCACCCAGACTAAGGCGATGGGTTTGAGTCTAGATGACATCAGAGAAATTTTGGCGGTCAAAGACGGAAAGTTCCCCGCTTGTCAGGCTGTGCATGATTCTCTGCTTAAAAAAGCCAAAATGATTGAAGAGACAATCCAGCAACTGCAAATACTGCATGACGAACTTTTGCCACTGATTGATCACTGTAAACAACATATCGAATGCCAAGATTGTCCGAACTCACAGGAATCTTGTGCTGATGTAGACGATCCGCGTCATGGTTTCCAGCAATCTTGTAGTGCTTGGCAGGGACGTACTGAAATGTCTTCAGTGAGCAGTCAATAAATAATTTCCATTATCTCCATAGTGGTTTTAATTTTTACGTAGGCAAAATCAAAAGTCCTGTATTAAAAATATTAGTTATAAACTATGACCAGACTATTCTCAGATCTTCTCTATCCATCTAGTGAAAACAATCCTAACCCTTTAAAACTAAGTTGGCCAGCAATCGTATTTTTTACAATTTTCCATTCTTTAGCTCTATTAGCTCCTTGGTTCTTCTCATGGTCAGCTTTAGGCGTGACTCTGATATTGCATTGGTTTTTAGGAAGTATTGGGATTTGTTTGGGATACCATCGTCTGCTGAGTCATCGTAGCTTTCAAGTCCCTAAATGGCTAGAATATGCGATCGCTCTAGTTGGAGCCGCCGCAGTTCAAGGAGGTCCAATCTTTTGGGTAGCAGGGCATCGTTTACACCACGCGCATACTGAAGATGTAGAGAAAGATCCTTACTCGGCTCGTAAAGGATTTTGGTGGAGTCATATGTTGTGGCTGTTCTATCCTAAAGAAGAGTTCTTTAATCCTACGCTGTACCGCAAATATGCGCCTGAAATGGCTCGCGACCCTTTCTATCTATGGCTAGATAAGTATTATCTACTATTACAAATTCCTCTAGGAGTGGCGTTATATCTCCTTGGTGGTTGGTCTTATATCATTTGGGGCATGTGTGTGCGCTCAGTTTTACTATGGCATAGTACTTGGTTTATCAACTCGGTTACGCATATGTGGGGATATCGCACGTTCGAGACTAATGATAATTCACGGAATCTCTGGTGGGCGGCGATCGTTACCTATGGCGAAGGCTGGCACAATAACCATCATGCCTATCCCCATGTTGCCAAAGCAGGTTGGCGCTGGTGGGAAGTTGATGTCACTTGGTGGGCTATCCAATTGCTAAGAAGCTTGGGGTTAGCCACAAAGGTAATCATGCCTCCTGCACTTAAAAACTGATGTTACGTGGAACTCAGATGATAAATCTCTTGTTGCTAGCACAACAGGGCAACCACGGGGGGATTGCCCCTACTCCAATAATTTAGATTTTTGTAGGGCTGTGCCACAGGGCAAGCCCTAGACTTAGATGATCGTAGGGATTCTATCCACGTAACATCAGTTAAAAATTAAGAAAGGTGAGATGCAAAGCATCTCACCTTTTTTATAGGAATATACCAAAACAGAAAATGGCGTAGCCATTTTCTGTTTTGGTATATCATCTTGCTAATAGGAGCATTTTTGAGAGATTTTATGCTTAAGCTGGCGATCGCTTATTTAAGAGTATTTTTAAGAGCCTCACTAATTTTTTGCCTACTGGGCTGTCCCATTCTTCTAACCTTTGACAGTCCCGTTCAAGCTGGTAAATTCATGGCTTCTCTAGTCTTTGATACGGCAAATGATCCAGTTGAGGTTGCAGCTATCTATGACACCTCCTATTCCACCCAGAAAACTCTTGTGAAGTCTTTGAAAGTCAGCAATAAGCTCATGAAAAAAGCTACGGGGTTTAAAGGATTTTCTCTGCTCCAAAGTCAAGATGGTAAACAAATAATTGCGCTCTCTCAATGGCAAGATCTACCTAGCTATCAGGCTTATGTCCCACCTTTAGCCGCCGACTTTAGTAAGTCCAAAAGTTCAGAGGGCTTAACTGCACCTCCTGCTCCTAGCCAAACCCTCGTATTTGAAGTTGTAAATGCTCAGACCGCGATCGCAGGTGCGACTCCAGCCCTTCGCGGTAAAGAGGCTGTTGTCCGACTGACTCAATTAGCTCCAAAAAGTCCTGAAATGCGATCGCAGATTCTGACTAGCATGGAAGAGATGGTTCCCTCTATTTTACAAAATCAGCCGATTCCGCAGTCAGTGCTCTTGTTGAAGAGTTTGGATAGTGATGATTTGGTATTGATGACGAATTGGAATTGTAGCGCTATGTTTGAGGATGTCGGCAAACCTGAAGCGATCAACCTAAGCAGTGATTTAATGGAACTAGTAGATAATAAACAGAACATTTACAACGTTACAAGCATTATTCCTGCGGAAGTAAAAAAGGCTAAAAAAAGCAAATAAAAATTATAAGTGTCAAATGGGTCTTTTGGGCAAGATTCATTTGAAAAGCTTCATTTAATCTTACAGAGGTAATAAAGCCACATATCAATGTTGTCGCTTAACTCTTGTGGCGTAGTGAGTTCCAAACCACTTTTCCAAGAATACATTGTGACATTGCCAAAATCTGCTTTTAATTGATTGAGTTGCTCCTGTGGTCTAACGTAATACTGCTTTAATCGGAAGTTATGGGATTCATCTCGAATAATTTCATAGTCAGAAGATTTGAGCTGTTGAGGGGAAATAGAACGATTAAAGAAGCGTAGAATTCCCCACATGACCAAGTTAACATAGGTAGTTAGAGGGTTTAGGCTAATCTGCTTTCGCCAGTTAAATTCTCGTTCTAGCCCCAGTAAACTATGGCTTGAGAAAAAGAAATATCCTCCCGACTTCCCAATTCGGCTGACCTCTTGCAATACCTGCAATCGATCTAAATGGGAAAGAGCATCAAGTCCATTAAAGCTAAATAAAATAAAGTCGAAAGAATTATCTGCAAACTGACTCATATCTTTCGCATCGCCCACTGCAAACTCTCTTGACTGAGAAGAAGATGCAGAAAACGGTGGGAAGCGTTTCTGGCAAGCCGTAATCATCTCTGGAGAATAATCAATCCCCACATATTCTTGAACAATTCCAGAAAAATGTTGAGTAGTGCGTCCTCCCCCCACACCAATATCTAGCATTTTTATACTTGCCCATTCATCGCTTAGAAGATCGAGAATGGTTTGTTCAGCAGGTTGTAGTTGGCATAACTGGCTATAGTGTTGAACAATTTCACGAGCTGTATAAACTTGATGATTATGCTCAAACATAAATCACTATGTTTGAAGAAGAATTCTCGCGGGTTACTTGCATTAAAAAATAAAAGAATTAGGTTCATCAACATACCATTTTGCAGGCAACAACTGTCGAGGAGATCGATATAGCAATGGTAAGTTTTGCTTAGGACAAATCAAAACCCAAAAGATGAGTGGCGGCGCGAAGCGCCGCCACTCATCTTTTGGGTTTTATGTCCTAAGCAAAACTTACCATTGCTATAGATGCAGCAACTACCGATCAAACGAACCACAAGAAAAAAATGAAAGCGTTGCGAAGCAACGCTTTCATTTTTTTCTTGTGGTTGAGCGCAACGTGATGTAAATCTCTAATTGGGCTTCAAGTCCTCTGGAGCGACTGTTCTAATTTACGTGACCTTTGGTAAGGTCACTAATTCTTTAAGTCGTAGAAGTATCGTCCTCGCCGTCTAATTCTACGATTTCTGGTGTTTCAGGAGCTAATTCCTCAACATTAGTATCAGTAGCAGTTAACGCCACATCACCATTGAGAATTTCTGCTTCTTCAATTTCTTCTTCCAAGGCAGGTGGAACTAAGGTAGCACCCACGATCGCATCAGAAGCATCCAACTTTTGCAAACGCACACCTCTGGCAGTACGAGATTGACGAGCGATCGCATCGGTACTTTGACGCATGACAATACCGCGACTAGTGACGATCATTAGCTCGTTATTCTCGTCAACTAAACAGAGCGAAGCAAGTTGATCTTGTCCTGATTTGAACTTGGTCACGCGCAAACCTTTACCTGCGCGTTTTTGGATACGGAACTGGTTGACAGGAACCCGCTTGCCATAGCCGCCTCTAGTGACGACTAGTACCCAAGGTCCTTGAGCTTTTTCATTCTCAGCCTCGGTTGCCTCAGTTTCGAGATTCTCTTCTTCATTGACAGTTACAGTCAAATCAATATCTTCTTCAGAACCTTCCACTTCCTCAATTTCGGCTAAGCCTGCGGGGAGAATATCCATACTCACAATTTCATCATCACCAGTTAGACGCATCGATCGCACGCCGCGAGTATCCCGACCCATCGGGCGCAACTGCTCATGATCAGTACGGAAGCGGATTGACATGCCTTGACGTGAACCAACGATAATGGTGTTATCGGCTTTAGCTCGGCGTACCCAACGCAGTAAATCACCTTCCTCTAAGGCGATCGCAATTAGTCCATTGGAACGAATGTTGGCAAAAGCTGGTAATTTCGTTTTCTTGATATAGCCGCCAGCCGTGAGCATGACCAGATATTCATCTTCGCTAAACTCGCTGATGGGTAATACTGTAGTAATTTTTTCGTCAGCAGCGATCGGTAATAGTTGCACCACGGCTGTACCACGGGCGGCGCGACCTGATTCAGGAACTTCGTAAGCCTTGACTCCATAGACCTTACCGCGATCGGTAAAGAAGAGAACTTTGTCATGGCTGCGACAGGCGAAGAAATGGGCGATCGCATCATCATCCTTAACGTTGGCGCTAGCTTTGCCGCGTGTGGCGCGATGTTGAGCCGTGAAAGTATCCACAGGCATTCGTTTCACATAGCCCTGCTCCGTCACCATCACAATCGTTTCGCGATTGGCAATCAAATCAGCAGTATCAATATCACCTTCATTGGGCAGAATGCGAGAGCGACGAGGGGTAGTAAATTCAGCTTTGATTGCTTCCAATTCTTCACGGGTAATCGTGAGAATGCGATCGCGATTGGCAAGAATATGTTGTAAATCAGCAATCTTCTCAACTAATTGATTATGCTCATCGTGAATCTTATCGGCATCCTGCGCTGTTAATCGACGCAACTGCATCGCTAAAATTGCATCGGCTTGAGCTTCTGAAAGCCCATAGTTCTCAATCAAGCCCGCTTTTGCAGAACTACTATCATCGGCTCCACGAATTAGGGCAATAACTGCATCTAAGTGATTCAGCGCAATTAATAGCCCTTGTAATAGATGATCGCGTTCTTCGGCTTTACGCAGTTCGTACTGAGTACGACGCGTAATCACTTCGTAACGGAAATCAAGAAATACTTGCAGTGCATTACGCAGGGTTAGCGTAATTGGTTCGCCATCGACTAGAGCGAGCATATTGCAGCTAAAGTTCGATTGTAGAGGCGTGGATTTGTAAAGATTATTCAGAACTACTTTTGGATAAGCATCGCGCTTTAATTCGATGACTAAACGCATACCATCGCGATCGCTTTCATCGCGAATGTCAGAAATGCCATCAATTTTCTTCTCATTGACCATTTCGGCAATACGTTCGATCAGAGCCGCCTTATTGGTTTGGTAAGGCATTTCCGTAATAATAATCGCCTCACGATCCTGCCGTCCCGAAGCGGAAATTGTCTCAAAGCTAGCCACTGCTCGCATGGTCACGGAGCCGCGCCCCGTCGTATAGGTTTCGCGAGCGCCATCGGTTCCTAAGATCAAAGCGCCTGTTGGGAAGTCGGGACCTGGAATATATTGCATCAATTCCAAATCCGTGAGATTCGGATCGGCAATCAGAGCCACTAAGCCATCCACTAACTCGCCCAAATTATGCGGTGGAATATTGGTCGCCATCCCCACGGCGATTCCTGAAGAACCATTTAGCAATAATTGGGGGATTCTGGCAGGTAATACTAGCGGCTCCTGTTGGGAACCGTCATAGTTATCGCCAAAGTTAACCGTATCGCGCTCAATATCTTGAATCAGCCCGAATTGCGAAATCCGAGTCAACCGACATTCGGTATATCGCATTGCGGCGGCGGGATCGTTATCAACTGAGCCGAAGTTACCATGACCATCAACCATGCGATCGCGCATCGAGAAGTCCTGCGCCATCCGCACCAGTGCTTCATATACGGCGGTGTCACCGTGGGGGTGATATTTACCGATTACGTCACCGACCACACGGGCGCATTTCCGAAACGGGCGATCGGCGGTCATGCCCAACTCGTGCATAGCGTAGAGAATGCGACGGTGTACGGGTTTGAGTCCATCTCTGGCATCGGGCAGAGCGCGACCGACGATCACGCTCATGGCATATTCCAGATACGATCGCGACATTTCGCCGCGCAGGTCTGTGGGGATAATGCGATCTTCTAAGATTTCAGTCATATGCTAATCAAATTCTCCTTGCATGGCTTGGCTTTGCTTGCCCCGCGTGCGATCGGCAATCATTACTAAGTGTTTTACTATTATAAGGCTTTGCGGGTTTGCTGAGGGTGACAAGACTTGATTTGTAGCGGTATATTGGAAAGTAAGAGCTAGCTAAACCTTAGAGGTTTATAAATTTATGCCACAGGTAATCGAGCCGATCTCAGTATCTTCAGTGGACGTGACTGATGCAGAGCAGCAAGTCATGCTAAATTTCTCTCTGCCTTTACATTCTCTTGTTGATGCGATCGCTAAATTAGGGCTAAGAGAATTAATCCAATTAAAACGTCTAATAGAGAGCCAAATTAATCAAGCCTTAGAGAACTATACAGGTGATGATGATCTGATCTTGGATGAAGTAGAGCGTCAACACCCCGCCTATGATGCCACGATGACGCAAGCAGTGCAATCTGCGATGGATGAATCTCAAAATCAAAAATTTACTAATGGGAGTGATTTTCGTGACTGGCTCATTTCCGTTTCAGATTGAAGTATCTAGTAAGTTTCAACGTAGTTATAAACTTTTGCTCAAGCGTCATTGTAAAGGCGATCGTCAAAAACAAGAGATGATTGAGGCGATCGCTGAACTTGTAAACCGCTTATCATCTAGTCCTTATTTGACAGATGCTAATCCTGAACCACTGCCAAAAGGATTAGCTATGTCTGATGACTGGAAGTTTTACAAAATCAGGTTTAAGATGCCAAATTTAGCTGGGGCATCGGGACATGGGCGACTGATGTATTTGGTGAGTGAAAGTCAAAAGATTATTAAGTTGGCTTGGATTTATACCCATGCTGAATACGCAAAACGCCCAGAAGATCGGGATTTAAAGGATTTGCTTAGAGAATTACTTGACGAGTAAAGTCTTCTTGTTTGGACATTTTGTTATCACAACTCCGAATATTTTAGTAAGCCTAGCTTGGGGATTGATGTTAAAATACCTTCCTAATAAAATTTGTTAGTCGTTGAAGTATGTCGAGATTGCTGGTTACGCAGTATCAATCTGAGGTTGAGAAAATCATTCGCTATGGTGGTTCTAAAAAAGAAACCAGCATTCGCAATGCTTTTGAGCGTCTATTGAATGATTATTGCAAACCGCGCAATTATTTATTGGTTCCTGAATTGGATTTTAAAACCAAGTTTAATACGACGGTTTTTCCTGATGGTACGATTAAGGATGCGATTAGGTTGGAGCATGGTTGGTGGGAGAGTAAGGATCAATACGATAAGCTGGATCTGGAAATTGAGAAGAAGTTTGAGAAGGGTTATCCTGATGAAAATATTTTGTTTGAGGATTCTCAGAATGCGGTGCTGATTCAGCATAGCCGTGAGATTGGGCGCGTGTCGATGGGAGATGCGGATGCGCTCGATCGCCTACTCAACATATTTGTCGATTATGAACGCCCAGAGGTGCGAGATTTTCGGGCTGCCATTACCAAATTCAAAGAAGATATTCCCAGTATTCTTGAAAAATTACGCGAGACGATTCAGGTTGCGGAAAAGGAAAATCAACAGTTTCGCGATCGCCGCAATGGGTTTTTGGCGGTATGTCGGCAGTCGATTAATCCTGAAATTGAGATTTTTGATGTGCATGAGATGTTGATTCAGCATATTTTGACGGAGGATATTTTTACAAATATTTTCCATGAGTCGCAGTTTCATCGGGAAAATAATATTGCCCGTGAGTTGTCGGCGATGATCGATACGTTTTTTACGGGAACGACGCGGCGCAATACGTTGAAGAGTATTGAGTATTACTATGCGGTGATTCGCCGTAGTTCGGAAAATATTGCGAATCATCATGAGAAGCAGAAGTTCCTGAAGGCGCTCTATGAGAATTTTTACAAGGCTTATAATCCGAAGGCGGCGGATCGGTTGGGAATTGTGTATACGCCGAATGAGATTGTACGGTTTATGATCGAGAGTGCGGATCATTTGGTGCATAAGCATTTTGGCAAGTTGCTATCGGATGAAGGTGTGGAGATTCTCGATCCTTGTACGGGGACGGGAACATACATTACGGAGTTGATTGAGTATTTGCCAGCGCATAAGTTGGAGCATAAGTATAAGCATGAGATTCATTGTAATGAGATGGCGATTCTGCCCTATTACATTGCGAATTTGAATATTGAGTTTACCTATGCTCAGAAGATGAATAAGTATGAGGAGTTTAAGAATATTTGTCTGGTGGATACGCTGGATCATTGCGGGTTTGAGGGGAAGCAGTTTGATTTGTTTGCGATGAGTGTGCAGAATACAGAGCGTATTCAAGGTCAAAACGCTAAAAAAATCTCAGTAATTATTGGTAATCCACCTTACTATGCCAATCAAGCAAATGAAAATGATGAAAATAGTAGCCGTTCCTATCCAAATATTGACAGTCTGATTAAGCAAACATACATCAAAGAAAGTAAAGCCAGAAAAACTAAGCGGTACGATATGTATTCTCGTTTCTTTCGATGGGCTACAAATCGTTTAGATGATGAAGGAATCTTAGTATTTATCACAAACTCTAATTTCTTAACTTCTGATGAAGCCGATGGTTTTAGAAAGCTGGTTGCTCAAGATTTTAGTGATGTGTATGTAATCGATCTAGGTGGTGATGTTCGAGCAAATCCAAAGTTGTCAGGTACTAAACATAATGTTTTTGGTATTCAAGCAGGTGTTGCAATCAGCTTTATGGTGAAGAGTGCTTCTCAAAAAAACTCTTGTAAAATTTACTACTCAAGAAGACCTGAGTTTGAAGTATCTGATGATAAGAACAAGTTTTTAGCAAGTACTAAGTTTGATCAGATATCCTTTAAGCATCTTCAACCAGATCAAGCACATAATTGGCTTAACCTAGGAAATGACAACTTTCAAGATTTGATACCGATAGCGAACCAAGCAACTAAAGCAGCTAAAACAGAGGCTGAAGAATGCGCTATATTCAAGATTTTTTCTATAGGTGTTTCAACTAATAGAGATGAGTGGGTTGTGGCTCCTTCTGAGATAGCTCTACAAAACAAAATGAAGTTTTTCTCTGATTTCTTTAATCAATATAAAAAGAAAGAGAATGATAAGTATGATGAAACTATCAAGTGGTCTAGAAATTTAAAAAGGGAATATTCTAGAGGATTAAAGGAAGCATTCGATCCTCATAGAATTGTAAAAGTTCAATATCGCCCTTTTACGTCACAATATTTGTATAACTCAGATATCTTTGTTGATGAGCATGGAGCAATCTTACAATTCTTTCCAAAAACAAGCAATGAACTCGAAAACTTAGCGATTTGCCCTTAGTGGTGCAGAAAAGTCTGAGAAAGGTTGCTAGGCATAGAGTCTCAAAATGAGACAAGAGGGATAAAAGGGACAAGAGATGAGATACTCAAGTTCCTCAACAAAAGATCTTATCCATGCCCCAC
>NZ_JAYGIF010000101.1:0-58660 GCF_034931345.1 Pseudanabaena sp. CCNP1317
ACTGATTTTCTTGCCCACTTATTCTCCTGATTTATCACCGATTGAGATGTTTTGGTCAAAAATCAAATCCATTCTGCGTTCGATTGCTCCGAGAACCACTGAGCAGCTTTATGATGCTATCACTCTCGCTTTCAATTCTGTTTCCGATTCTGACTTCTTTGGCTGGTTTTACGAATGTGACGCTCGTACCACGCTCATTTGAAAACCGCTATATCTTGTCAACCCAGTAACATAGAAGCCCTTTGTCAATCAAGTTTAGTCTTTATTAAGCAACAAGCCTTCAGTAAAAATATTCAACTAGAGTCAGAGATTCCCGCCAACCTGCCCACCATCAACCTTGACGAACGGCGAATTCGGCAAGTTCTGATTAATCTGCTCAATAATGCCGTCAAATTCACGCCGAACGGCGGCAAAATCACCCTAAAAGTAAGCTACATAAAGGTTCTGGGTAATAAAAATAACGAAATCGCGAAAGGTGGCGCATATGACACCCTAGAAATTAGCATCGTTGATACTGGCATTGGGATTCCGCCAGATCAGATTAAACGTTTATTCCAACCGTTTGTGCAAGTTGAGAGCGCCCTCAACCGTAACTACGAAGGTTCGGGATTGGGTTTAGTCCTCGTCAAGCGCTTGGTTGAGCTGCATGGCGGCGAAGTCAGATTAACCAGTGAATTAGGCGTGGGCAGTTGCTTTACGATCGCAATTCCGATCTCGCCATTCTGTGACTTATCCATAGAGCCAGAACCCACGCTTCCGTCTAACACCGAAGTGATTGAAGTTGAAACCGATAGCACACCAGTAATTTTACTCGCCGAGGATAATGAGGACAATATTAACCTGTTTGCTGAATATTTAAGTCTGAAGGGCTATCGCTTAGTCATTGCCCACAACGGACAAATGGCGATCGACTTAGCTCAACAAACCCATCCCGATCTAATTTTAATGGATATTCAAATGCCAGAAATGGATGGATTGGAAGCGATCCAGCGCATTCGCCAAATACCTGAGTTAGCCGATACGCCAATCATTGCCTTGACTGCCCTAGCAATGGCGGGCGATCGCGATCGGTGCATTGAGGTGGGCGCAAATGACTATCTCAGTAAACCAGTGTCACTAAAACAGCTAGTCAAAAAAATCAACGACTACTTGACGGACTAGAAATAGTTATCCGAAAGCACAAAATGGCTATGCATTTTGTGCTTTTAAAACCCTCACTGGGTTTGGCTTTTAATTAACTGATGTTACTGGAACTAAGATGATGAATCTCTTGCTGCTAGCAGAACAGGGCAACCACGGGGGGATTGCCCCTACCCCAATAATTTAGAGCTTGTAGGGGCTGCGCCCCCGTGCCAGCCCTTGATTTCAATGATCGCAGGCATTCCATCCACTTAACATCAGTAATTAACAAAAGTGTGGTCACACTTTCGTTAATTGGTATTACACATCACGGTATATTTAGCTAAAGATACAATCATCCTCGCTATGTCAGAACCTTCGCATTATTGGATTGTTAATGTTCGGATTCCTAATTGTTTTATCGATAGTGAGATGCTTGGACGAGATTTAGAAACTAACCTCACGCCAACATTACAACGCGATCGCCTATTTCCTTGTCATCTCGAAATTCAGAATGGTCAAATAACAGATATTTTACCGAACTCTCAAATCTCTCAAATCCCGACCGAAAGTTTACCAATCATTGATGGGAAACAAGGGATCATGATTCCTTGCTTTGCGGATTTACATACCCACCTTGACAAAGGACATATGTGGGAACGTAGTCCAAATTTAGATGGTACATTCCAAGGCGCACTCAAAGGTATTTATCGAGATTGCACAGAGCAGGGCAATTGGAACTATGACGACCTCTATCGCCGCATGGAATTTGGGCTGAAATGTAGTTACGCCCACGGCACAAAGGCAATCAGGACACATTTAGATTGTCCACCGCATCAAGTTGAGACAACCCTTAAAGTATTTAAAGAATTGCGCGAAAAATGGAAGGAGAAAATCTCCCTTCAAGCTGTGTCATTAGTGCAACTCCCCTATTTTGCAACTAAGGAAGGAGAACAATTTGCGGATGCGATCGCTGACTTAGGTTGCATTCTTGGTGGCATTGCCCATATGACTCCAGAACTAGATCAACATTTAGATCGGATTCTGACCTTGGCTACCGAACGGAACCTCAGTCTTGATTTCCATGCCGATGAAAATAATGACCCTGAGTCACGCACCTTGCATCATATCGCCGAAGCAGGTTTAAGAAATAATTTCAGTTCGCAAATAGTCTGCGGTCATTGCTGTAGTTTGGCATTACAAGAGGAAGATACCGCCAACGCCACGATCGCACTCATCAAAGAAGCAAATATCGGCATCGTTAGTTTGCCAATGTGCAATCTGTATTTACAAGATCGAGTGGCGGCTCGCACACCGCGCTGGCGTGGGGTAACGCTAGTGCGGGAACTTGATGCAGCAGGTGTGATCGTATCCCTAGCCAGTGATAATTGCCGCGATCCTTTTTATGGATTTGGCGATCATGATCTATTAGAAGTTTTCAGCATGGGAACAAAAATTTCGCATTTAGATACACCCTATGACAACTGGATCGAGTCAGTGACTTCACGCCCTGCGGCTTTAATGGGCTTATCTGATGTTGGTAAGATTGGAATTGGACAAGTTGCGGATTTGGTTCTATTTAAAGCACGTAGCTATAATGAGTTACTCTCTCGCCACCAAGGCGATCGCACTGTGTTTAGAAATGGCATAGCGATCGATACAACTTTGCCCGACTATGCAGAACTTGATGATTTGATATAGTCGGCGCAAAGCGCCGACTATGCTAACGATAAATTAAAAACCCATGAAAAACTTTTCTAGCAGCCAATTTAACTACCGTCTATCGATTCCAGAGCCAGAAAATCATCTGTTAGAAGTTGAACTAGCGATCGCTGATTGGCAAGCTGAATTTATCGATCTGAAGTTGCCAGTCTGGACACCTGGTTCCTATTTGGTGCGTGAATA
The DNA here is from genome assembly GCF_034931345.1 of Pseudanabaena sp. CCNP1317. Classification (NCBI taxonomy): domain Bacteria; kingdom Bacillati; phylum Cyanobacteriota; class Cyanophyceae; order Pseudanabaenales; family Pseudanabaenaceae; genus Pseudanabaena; species Pseudanabaena sp. CCNP1317. Next base: position 3,025 of record NZ_JAYGIF010000101.1, read on the forward strand.
TGCCAAACATCTGCAAGATTTTGAGGCAACTGATGCGTCGGGAACTCCTCTCTCGTGGCAAAAAATCAGTAAAAACCATTGGCAGGTGAAATGTGCAATTAATAGCGATCATCCCAATAATTCGATCATTAATTCAACCATCAAAATTCGTTATCGCATCTTCTGCAATGAATTAACCGTCCGTACTAATCATATCGATCGCACCCATGCCTTTTTGACTGGTGCAGCCGTATTTATGTACGTGACCGAACATCAGCAACAACCCTATACCGTCGAGATTGGCGAGATCAAAGATAATTGGCAAATTGCGACAGCTTTACCAGCACTTGAGAATGCTACGCATACTTTCTATGCCAAGGATTTTGACACTTTAGTTGATAGTCCCTTTGAGATTGGGATGCATCAGCGCTATGAATTCACAGTTCTGGATAAACCCCATAGCTTTGTCGTCTGGGGACAACATAATGCAGATATGCAGCGTATTGTGAAAGATACGGCAGCGATCGTCGCTGTGGAGGCGGAAATATTTGGAGGCTTACCCTACGATCGCTATGACTTTATTCTTCATACTAGCAATGGATTTGGCGGACTAGAGCATAAAAATAGCACCGTCCTGCTCTACAACCGTTTAGGCTTTCGCAAAGAAGAGAGCTATCTCCAGTTTATGAATCTCGTTGCCCACGAGTTTTTCCATACATGGAATGTAAAACGGATTCGTCCTAAAGCCCTAGAAAAATTTGATTACGACAATGAGAATTACACTAGTTCACTTTGGTTTAGCGAAGGAACTACCAGTTATTATGACCAAATTTTCCCGCTTCGGGCTGGGCTTTACGATGCTAAGCATTATCTCAAACTAGTCAGCAAAGCCATTACTCGTCTGCAAACAACCTTTGGACGCAATGTTCAATCCCTCTATGATTCTAGTTTTGACACATGGATTAAGCTCTATCGTCCTGATCCAAATACCCACAACAACCAAATTTCCTACTACCTTAAAGGGGAATTAGTATCGCTGCTGCTAGATTTACTAATTCGTTCTAAAACTAATAATCTGCGATCGCTTGATCGGGTCATGCAGATTATGTGGGAGCGCTTTGGGAAAGAAGAGATTGGCTTTAGCGAAGCAGAACTCCATGAAGTCATCGAGACCGTCGCAGGTGTTGACCTATCTAATTTCTGGAATGATTACCTCTACGGTACAAAAGAACTGGACTATAACTATTATCTCGAACCCTTCGGACTAGAATTACGCACATCTCGCCAAGACATTCCCTTCACGGGGATGACGCTGAAAACTAAAAATGGGCTTGCGGAAGTTGAGAAGGTTGAGTTTGGCTCACCTGCTCAAAAGGCTGGGCTTAGCACAGGTGACATGGTAATCGCGATCGCAGGAATTCGAGTCACGGCAGAAAACTTTAGCGATCGCCTCCGTGATTACACATCGGGTGAAACGATTACCGTTACCACTTTCCAGCAAGACTTGTTAAATACTGTTGAGGTTACTTTACAAGCTCCCATCTGTAATCATTTCGATCTAGTCCAAATTACCAATCCTTCACCCAACCAAGAGCTAAACCTAAGATTGTGGCTCAGCATCGAACCATAAAAAAGAGAAGCGGCGCATTGCGCCGCTTCTCTTTTTTATGGTTCGATTTTATTCGGTTTAGTTACACCTTGCGCCCTTAACAAAACCTCAATTTCGTCTGCTGGCAAAGCTTTATAGAAAAAATAACCTTGGATCTGATCGCAGCCAAGCGATCGCAATATATCCACCTGCTCTATCGTTTCCACACCTTCAGCAATCACATTCAAATTTAAACTATGGGCTAAATTAATAATCGAAGCGACAATTGTGCGATCGTGTGCGCTGTGAGTAACGTATTCAATAAAAATACGGTCAATTTTTAGCGTATCAATGGGCAAATTTTTCAAATAACTTAGAGCCGAGTAACCAGTTCCAAAATCATCAATTGACAACTGAATGCCCATCTGACGGAATTCATTTAACAAGATAATTTTTTCTTCCACATTATCCATCATGATCCCTTCAGTAATTTCTAGTTCTAGAAAATGCGGATCAAGATTTGTTTCTTCAAGAATTTGTTGTAAACAAGATAGAAAGTCCTTTTGCTGAAGTTGCTTGATCGACAAATTTACACCAACTTGAATCGGCGGTAAACCCATATTTTGCCATGCGATCGCCTGTAAGCAAGTTTGTCGCAATACCCAAGATCCGATCGCCGTAATTAGCCCTGTTTCTTCGGCAAGGGGAATAAATTGACTCGGTGGAATCGACCCTAAAGAAACATGTTTCCAACGCAGCAATACTTCCAAGCCCACAATTTTGCCAGTGCAAAGATCGATTTGAGGTTGATAATAGGTAAGTAATTCGTTGTTTTCTAGCGCTCTTCGCAGATTGTTTTCCATGGACAAGCGCTGAAAACTCTGCTCCTGCATATTCGGAACATAGAACTGAAAACTATTCTGTCCTTCAGCTTTAGCCCGATACATAGCCATATCTGCATTCCGAATTAGACCCTCAACTTCAGTATGATGATCTGGATAAATACTTGCACCAATACAGGTAGTGATATGGAGTTCATGACCACCACAATTAAAAGGTAAAGTCAAAGACTGAATCATGGCTTCAGCAAATTGAACAACGGCATCCGTAGAATGAATCTCCATAGCCACGATCGCAAATTCATCAGCACCCCAACGCACCATTAAATCACCCTGCTTCAGCAAACTCTTGAGGCGATCGCTCACAGCTTTTAGCAACAAATCACCAACGCTATGTCCTAGAGAATCATTTATTAACTTAAAGCGATCGATATCCAAAAATAAAACTGAAAATTGCTGCTCTTTATCTTCTAACTTGTTGATAACTTCAACCAAATGTTCATGCAAATATTTTCGGTTTGGTAGCCCTGTTAATGTGTCATGATGACTTTGATAAGCAATAATCGCTTCTGCTTGTCTTTGTTTAGTCACATCAGCTATGTGGATACGAATGACCTCATTCCAAGGCATAAAATAGATAATTTCTTCAAATACCTTGTCATCGATCATCGCCTCTCGCACAAAAAATTGGCTGACAGGATTAACCAATGTCACTAACTGCACTAACAGTTCTTGCAGCAAAGGATGGCGAATTCTCTTCTCTTCAAGATCAGGAAATTGAGTCAACGCCGCAGGATTAAGATATAAGATTTTGCCAACGAGATTTAACTCAATAATTGGTTGCGGGTTTAACTCAGGTGATGAAATGAATTGATTTACAGTCTTATGAACATGCGCTGATAAATCTTGATCAAGAATAGACTGTAAAGGAGAAAACCGAAACAGTTCAGTCTCATCAAAGGGTTGATTATTTAGATGAGGATAGCTGCTTTTAGTAATCTGATTTTGAGAAATATTGATTTTGGGAATATTAGTAATCGCACTGATTACCTGAAACACCGCCTTAGTATCCTTACTAAATAGAATTTCATCACCATGGGATAATATATGCGAAAATCTCTTTCGACCGTTAATTAAAATCCCATTCGTACTACGTTTTCCATCTATACTGCCGTCAATTATTCGGAAAAAGCATGAAGACTTCTTTGAGGTTACCGCTAACAAAGTTGCATGTTGGCGAGATACAAGATTAGACCGCAGAATTATTGAATTACCCAAGCTTCGTCCCAAAGAATAGGTCATATTATTCAAGAGAAAATTGCGAAAACCTTGTGGATCTTCAACCGTAAGTACGTGATGAAGCATCTCTTTGATCTCAAGAGTGGATGACTCTTCTGGTCTCACCTGAATAATTTCCTTTTACAACGAGCTTTAGAAGGATTGGCAGTTATATAAACCATTACATATGTGTTAAAAGTATCATTAACCGATAGTTTTAACAAAAATTCGTTTCTTGCTAAAGTGAAATATGCTCTAAGCGCATGTATTTCTAATATCAGAATTTCTTTACTTTTGCGGATTACTAGTATTTAAGGATATTAACTCTAATTATATAAATTTGTTAGTCGAAAACAGTCATCTAACTTACGGTTATACAACCAGATTTAACGTTTGTGAAGTAAATACTAGTAAGTTTATGGCTTTTTAATTGCTTTTTAACTGCTTTTTAAGTAATTGTTTAGAGATTTTAGGCAAATTAGTAGGTTCCCGAACCCCAAGAGATTATTTGGGTTTGAGCGCAAAGCAACAATTTCAAACAATCTCTTGATTTGGGCTTGAGCGCAAAGTGCAGTAGGTACTATAGCAATCCTAAATAGGTTTTGAGAGTGCGCCCCGAAGGGGCGCACTCTCAAAACACTCAAAATCTTACAACTCATTTAAGAGCGCTATATAGTAATCATAAATCATTTTAAATTAGGTAAGCAGGGGCGAAGCTTCTTGCCGCAACACTAATTCTTGGGTGGGAAGGGACTACCATTTTTAGCCATTTGCGTCGTGCGAAGCACGCCGCAAATGGCTATATCGAACTCACGTAATTTTAGTGTTTCCAGTGCCAAAAGCGCTGGAAACACTAAAATTGGCTTCATAATGAGAATTGCTACGGGGAAACAAACCTTTGTAGATCGTCAGTCATGATAAACGCTATATTAATGGCTCATTAATAACAATGACAGAAATATTTAGAGAATGGACGGAAGTTCGACAAACATTTCAGAAAATATGGGGATATGACGATCTGCGCCCATCTCAGCGCACAGTAGTAACCAGTTTGCTAAGGAAACAAGATTGTTTGGCAATTATGGCGACAGGAGGCGGCAAATCTATTTGTTTTCAATTGCCCGCAGTAATCAACGAAGGATTAACCTTGGTGATTTCTCCATTACTTGCCCTGATGGAAGACCAAGTTCGAGACTGTAAATCGAGAAATCTCCCAGCCGCTTGTTTGCATAGCAATTTATCACAAATAGAGCGGCGTGAGGTTTTGCGAAATCTTCCAAACACGAGCTTGCTTTATGTTTCACCAGAAACCCTCTTGAGTGAGCCTGTCTGGGAAAAACTCAGCGATCGCCAATTAAAAATTTCAGGACTAATGCTTGATGAAGCCCATTGTCTGGTGCAGTGGGGAGACTCATTTCGACCGAGCTATCGTCGTTTAGGAGCCGTGCGATCGGCTCTGATCGCTCAAAAGCCCGATCATCACCCACCCATATCTCTAGCAGCATTTACAGCCACCGCCGATCGCGACACGACTGCGGAGTTGCAAGCTTGTTTAAATCTAGAGAATCCCCAGATTGTGCGTACCAGTCCCTATCGTCCCCAACTCAGTCTCCAAGTGGCGATCGCATGGACACCCGCAGGACGCAAATCCCGCGCCCTCAAATTTATCCGCGATCGCAAAGGGCAATCGGGATTGATCTATGTGCGTAGTCGTCGTGATGCAGAAATGTTAGCCACTTGGTTACAAGAAAACTCGTTTAAAACTGCCGCCTATCATGCAGGCTTGCCACCCCAAGAGCGTCGGCATATCGAGCAGCAATGGCTGACTAATCAATATCCCTTTGTAATCTGCACTTCAGCATTTGGGCTAGGCATTAACAAACCAGACACCCGTTGGGTCTTACATTTTCATCCGCCTTTAACACTTTCAGAATATATCCAAGAAATTGGACGGGCAGGACGCGATGGCAAACCTGCGGAGGCATTGATGTTAGTTAGTGAACCAACAGGATTACTCGATGATAGCGATCGCCAAAGGGTAAATTTTTTCTTACAACAGCAGCAAAAAATCCAACAACAAGCTCTCGCCCTTTTGCCCAAGCTCCCGAAACAAGGGAATTTCGCGGAAGTTGCCAAATTACATCCCGATGCTGCGATCGCTCTGGGGCTGTTGCATCGGGCAGGGCATCTCACATGGAAAACACCTTTTATTTATGAAATTCATAGCTTACATAACCAGCAACAAAAACTAAAACAACAAATGGGGGATCAAAGCAAAATTGCTCAAATGCAAGCTTATAGCTGCGTAAAAGGCAATCGCTGGGCTTTTTTACTTGATAACTTTGGTTTTGAGGAAGAATCCAAGTTACTGCTAAAATCTAGAAGCTAACTTAATTTTTCTTAACAACAGGGAAATATACGTGTCGTCTTCGACTATTCATCGGATCAATCTTGACAATCCGCTAACCGATACATCTTCGATATCTCAAACTGAGCTTCCGTTTACCTTCCAAGATGTAAAATCTGCGATTCCTGCTGAATGTTTTGCTCCTAACGTATGGCGATCGCTCGCTTATTTTTTTGCCGATGCGGCGATTATCGTAGGTTTGTACGCCACTGCTGCTTACTTAGATGCATGGTGGTTTTATCCAATTTTTTGGTTTGCAACGGGGACAATGTTTTGGGCTTTCTTCGTCGTCGGTCATGACTGCGGACATGGTTCTTTCTCACGCATTAAATGGCTAAACAACTTAGTTGGTCACCTAACCCATATTCCGATCCTCGTGCCATATCATGGCTGGCGCATCAGCCACCGTACCCATCACCAAAATACAGCTAATATTGACACCGATGAAAGTTGGTATCCAGTTACTGAAAGTCAATACAAGGCGATGGACTGGATTGGGAAATTTATCCGCTTTGATGCTTTGTTATTTGCCTATCCTCTGTACTTATTTAAGCGATCTCCTGCGCGTCCCACAGCCTCGCATTTCGTTCCCAACAATGATCTTTTCCGTGAATCTGAGACTAACGACATTCTCACCAGCAGTATCCTCTTTACAGCGATGGTTGGGTTTTTAGGATGGTTGGGTTTTACCTATGGTTTCCTATTTCTGTTTAAGTTTTACATCGTTCCCTATCTGATCTTTGTAGTGTGGCTTGATCTTGTTACCTACTTACACCATACCGAAGCTGATATTCCTTGGTATCGCGGTAAAGATTGGTACTTTTTGAAGGGAGCACTCTCTACCATTGATCGTGATTATGGAATCTTCAACGATATCCACCACAATATCGGCACTCATGTTGCCCATCACATCTTTATTGGCATTCCTCACTATCACCTTAAGACTGCTACTGAAGCGATCAAACCAGTTTTAGGCTCCTATTACCGAGTTTCCAACGTGCCAATCTGGAAATCCTTCTTTACTTCTCAAAAGGCTTGTATATTTGTCCCTGACTCAGGCAGTGGCGTATATTACAGCGATCGCATTACAGATTAAAAACCAATCCCAAAAGAAAGAGGGGGGCGCATTGCGTCCCCCTCTTTCTTTTGGGCAAAATCCGTCCACTTCACATTTTTTGGGTTCGTACTTATAATGTAAGTGAGCATTAAGTATTATTACTGTCTTACTACCAATTCACACAAGTGTGACGACACCTCTGTGAGTTAAACCCCAAACCCAGTAAGGGTTTTAAAGACACAAAATAGCTACGCATTTTGTGCTTTGGTATTATCTCCAAAGCAGATCTGCAAACACTTTCATCTTACTTAATACTCCAAACTAATATCGCAATTACAGCGCTTTGCGCTTAACTAAAACCCAGAGAAATTTGGGAAAGCGGCGCGGAGAGCCGCTTTCCCAAATTTCTCTGTACTACTCAAAGCCTCAATAGGCTATATCTAACAACGTATATTTCTCTGATTGCAAACCTTTGTTGGAGGCTACCTAATAATATGTCTACCGAAACTATTCAACGTCCCGAAACCATACGCAAAATTGCACCTAGATATCGGGTTTTGTTACATAATGACGATTACAACTCAATGGAATATGTCGTCGAAACCTTAATGCAAGTCGTAAATGGGCTTACGCAGCCGCAAGCTGTCGATATTATGATGGCAGCTCATGCGAGTGGCTGCGCCTTAGTAATTACCTGTGTACAAGAACATGCTGAATTTTATTGTGAAGGGCTGCAAAGTAAGGGCTTAACCAGCACGATGGAGCCAGAGTCATAAGTAAAAAGGGAGCGCTAAGCGTTCCCTTTTTACGCTCACATTGCCAAACGCTAACAGGTAGGATTGTTATTAACAAAATCCTACCTGTTTTTTTATTGTGAATCTCGATCGCTTAAATTCCTATCCAGCACCAGCCCGCATCATTCTGTTTTTACTAACTTTATTGGTGCTATGGCTACCGATCGCTGCACCAATGTATTTAATTTGGGGTGAGGCGGTTGGGGTTGCACTGACAATTTTGTTGTATTGCGGATTTTTGGGATTAATTTGGTTCTGGGGACGCAAAATCGCTAAATATTCGCATCCCTATCGCTATTACGGTTTGTCATTTACTCGCCAAAATGGCAGCGATTTTTTGTTTGGCTTGGGACTAGGATGCGTGACCCTAATTATTTTCTTTGGACTACAGGTGAGTCTAGGTTGGCTATCAGTGCAAACTGTCACTTGGCAGCAGCCCTTACCAGACAACCTACTACCAGCGATCGGCGTGTATTTTGTCGATTGGCAAGGGGCAATATTGCCAGGGCTGTTGACTTCTGTTGGTGTGGGATTTGCAGAGGAAATGTTATTTCGTGGTTGGGTGCTATCGGAGCTAGAGCGCGATTATTCCAAAAATACGGCTTTACTGGGTTGCAGTTTAGTATTTGCGATTTTGCACTTTATCAAGCCTCTAAATGTAATTCTCGAAACATGGAGCCAATTTCTCGGTTTGGTGATGCTTAGTGTTGCTTTAGTACTTGCCCGACGCAGATGTGATGGCAGATTAGGGATCTCAGTGGGCTTACATGGTGGCTTGGTTTGGTGTTATTACATCGTCAATACGACCCATTGGCTAAAACCAACAGGCGCTGTGCCTGAATGGGTAACTGGTATTCATGGCAATCCGATCGCAGGTGTGATGGGAATTGTTTTTTTAAGCGCGATCGCGATCGGCTTTCAGAATTTCAAAAAAATCAGAGATGCTTAGCATCTCTGATTTTTTTGAAATTCCTCTTGCAAGTAGTGCAATAAGTGTATATGATTAGATTCGCTTGGAAAACAACTAAGCAAAGGGTCGATGCCCGAGTGGTTAATGGGGGCGGACTGTAAATCCGCTGCGTAAGCTACGTTGGTTCAAATCCATCTCGGCCCATCTAAATAAAAAACGGCTAGTTAATGTTGGTCAATGACCAATATTAAATAGCCGTTTTTTTAGGCAAATTCTAAAAATCATGATTTTTAGTTTCATGAGAATAAGTAGCTAGGCATAATTAATTACAAAGCAAAACCCGTAAAGTTGCGCCCCGCAGGGGCGCAACTTTACGGGTTTTGGTAATTTATTTTGCACGGGTACTTATAGGAGAATTTAATACTGATTCGCCAAAATGGACTAAGTACAATGAGTTAAAAGCATGGCTATCCAACTAAGGAGAAAGACCTGATGACAATGACTTTTGAACAAATGCAAGAACTGATTGCACAGACCTTAGAGATTACTAATCGCAACTCAACTGCGATCGCTGAAACTAGAGATATCGCGGCTCAGAATGCCAACGACACCAGAGAAACTAAGGCGATCGCTAACTCAAATGCTCGTGCGGTCGAGGCTATGTTGCAGCAGATGGCAATGGATCGGGAAGAGCGCAATGCAGTTTTAGAGATGATTGCTAAGCAACAAAAACAACTAGACCGACATCAACGCATTCTTAAAGGATTACAAACCGAAAATCGGCGCATTTTAGACTTACTGATCAACAATCAACCTGAACCAGATGACGACGAATAAAAAAGGAAATCTCTTATATATAGCAATGTAAGTTTTGCTTAGGACATAAAACCCAAATAGTGTGAGGCGGCGCTTTGCGCCGCCTCACACTATTTGGGGTTTGATTTGTGCTGATACAGGTGGATATAGCTACCAAAACACAAAATAGCGTAGCCATTTTGTGTTTTGGTATTAAGCAAAGATTTGCGCGAGTGCTTTATCAATATCTGGATATTGGAATGCAAATTTATTAATCTCAGCTTTGTGTGGCACAACTCTCTGACCATCTAGCAATACCGTTGCCCCTTCGCCAAATACCAAGATCAATGCCGCCGCAGGTACAGGTAAAAAGGCAGGACGTTTAATTGCCTTAGCAAAGGCAACCGTAAAATCTTCATTGGTGACCGCTTTAGGAGCCGTCGCATTAAGCACCCCTGTAATCTGAGCATTATTCACAGCATAAATGATTAGTTCTACCAGATCATCACGATGAATCCAAGAAAACCATTGCTTGCCAGTACCAATTTTGCCGCCGCCACCAACTTGAAAAATCGGTAACATTTTGCCGATCGCCCCACCCATACCTAACACAATTCCCGTTCTTAGCTTGACTAGGCGCACGCCCAGACCAGTAACAACATCGGCAGCAGCTTCCCACTCCTTGCAGACATTAGCTAAGAAGTCATCACCTGCATTACTATATTCGTCAAAGGATTTATCTAGACTTGTACCGTAATAACCGATCGCTGAGCCACTAATTAATACCTGTGGTTTCACATCGGCTTGGGCGATCGCTTCAACCAACACTTTTGTGGTTAAAATACGACTATTACGGATTTCTTGCTTACGTTTATCAGTCCAACGCACACCAGCGAGGGGTTCGCCAGCCAGATTAATTACCGCATCACTACCTGATATCACCTTAGCCCAATCACCTAATTTGAAAGGCGTGTAGCTAATTACTTCAACATTGGGAAAAGATTCTTGGGGAAATTGCTGATTGGCTTTTTGGGAATTACGCGCTAAAACGATAATGCGATTATCTAAAGCATGTAAACGCTCAACTAATTTCACTCCAACAAATCCAGTAGCACCCGTTAATACAATCTTTGTCATATATTTTTGTTTAAATTACTAGAGATATCAGCCTAAGACTAGTCGCTTATTTTAATGTGAAAACATCTTCGTAACCACATACATGCATAGTTCACCAGAAAATAAACAAAGTAAAAAATCACGCAATAAGTTGTTGATCGTGGATGATGAAGAAGATAACTTAGACTTGCTTCAACGTATTTTTCATCGAAGTCATCTGATCCTGCTAGCTAAAAATGGGTTTGAGGCTTTGGCAATTTTAGCGAATGAACCAGACATTGCGGTAATCGTCTCCGATCAGCGAATGCCCATGATGTCGGGGACTGAGTTTTTGAGTCAAGTTGCAGATCATTATCCTGATACGTTACGAATCATTCTGACTGCTCACACTGATGTTGACGATTTGGTGGAAGCAATTAATCAATCAAAAGTTTTTAAATACATTACTAAGCCTTTCAAGGTAGAAGATTTAGTGGAAGTCGTGCAGCAGGCGACCGAAATTCACAAATTATTGCAATTAAGAACTTCCAAACTGCGTAACGACCTCGAAAATGCTGAAGCTAGGTATCAGGGCATTTTTGAGAATGCGATCGAGGGGATTTTCCAGACGACGATTGATGGACGTTATCTGATCGCCAATTCCATGTTGGCTCAGATTTATGGTTATCCTTCGGCGGAGTCTCTGATTAGTAATGTTACGAATATTGCCAATCAGATTTATGTCAATCCATTACGCCGTCAAGAATTTATTAATGTTTTGCGTACCCATGATACCGTTTCTAATTTTGAGTCTCAGGTTTATCGCCGTGATGGCACAAAAATCTGGATTTCAGAAAATGTACGCGCAGTTAGGAATTTTGATGGCACTCTGATCGGATTTGAAGGTACTGTACAGGATATTTCTCAACGCAAGCGGGCGGAAGAAGAATCACAATTATTGCAATGCTTAACCTTAGAAATTAGTGCTGCTAATGATTTTCAAACAGCGCTAGAAGTTGCTCTCACCAAAATTTGTCAATTTACGGGATGGGACTATGGTGAAGCATGGATACCTGCGGGGAATGAGCATTTGATCTGTAGCCCCGCATGGTACAGCAGTATAGATGGCTTGGGAAATTTCCGTCAAATCAGTGAGAGAATCTCTTTCTCCACAGGGCTTGGTTTTCCAGGAAGAGTTTGGGAAAATCAAAGACCAGAGTGGATTTGGGATATTTCTCTGGAGGCAGAATCTAACTTTTTACGCAAATATCCCGCTTTAGAATGTGGTTTGCGATCGGGTTTAGCAATTCCCGTCAGTGCCGACACCAATGTAGTCTCGATTATGGTTTTTTTTACCAGAATTCCCAACGATCGCGATCAACAACTAGTGGGCTTAATCGGGGCGATCGCCATGCAGTTAGGGATATTAATGCGTCGTAAGCGGGATGAAGAAACACTTCGCTTAGTGAATGAAGAACTTGCACTGGCTCGCGATCGCGCCTTAGAAGCCAGTCGCACTAAAAGCACCTTTGTCGCCAATATGAGCCATGAGTTACGCACACCGCTAAATGCAATCATTGGCTACAGTGAAATGTTGGAGGAAGATGCGGCTTTATTGGGATTAGATGATTTTAAGGATGATCTCCAGAAAATTTATCGTTCTGGCAAGCATTTACTAGATTTGATTAATGACATTTTGGATATGACCAAAATCGAAGCGGGTAAATTAGAAATTTATTACGATGATTTTGATGTGCCAATGCTAATTTTCGATACCAGTAAAACGATTCAGCCATTGTTACTCAAAAACAATAATCGTCTAGAGATAGAATGCGATCTCCAACTTGGGGAGATTCGCGCCGATATGACGCGCCTGCGACAAGTTCTCTTAAATATTCTAAGTAATGCCTGTAAGTTTACAAAATCTGGAGAAATTAAAATTCAGGTAAATCGCCACAATTATGTTCAGGGAGAATTTTTTTGCTTCACGATTAGTGACACGGGTATAGGAATTAGTCCAGCAAATCTACAAAGACTGTTTCAGCCATTCAACCAAGCTGATAGCTCCACAACAAGGCAATATGGTGGGACAGGACTAGGGCTTGCCATTAGTCATCGTCTTTGCCAAATGATGAATGGTGATATTTCAGTAACCAGCGAATTAGGACAAGGTTCCACTTTCACGATTTGCTTACCTGTAGATTGCGAAAGAGCAATCAAAAACTTACCCACAAAAGGACAGAATTCCTCGCCTAATTTATCGATATTACCTCAATCTCTATCAAACAAAGCAGACGATTCGCAGCAAAAGCACCCCGCGATCTTAGTGATTTCTGATGATCCGATGATTCATCAAAGTACCCATTCCTCTCTTAATCATCTGGGAGTTTCTATCTACTCATCCTTGAGTGGAGAAAACGCGATGAAATTAGTCTATCAAATCTTACCTGATGCGATTATTGTAGATATGCAAACTCCCTCTATGCGTGGATGGGAAATGCTGAAGGAATTGAAGTCACAACCTTTAACTTCTGGAATTCCGATTATTTTGCTAACAATTAGTGATAATGACGAAACCCATCAAAGCTATGAAATTGGAGCCAATGATTATTTGTTTAAACCGATCGATCGCGATCGCTTGATTTCAATCATTGATAAATACCGTACTGAGCAAAATTCTAAGATTTCAGTATTAGTGATTGAAGATGATTCCAATACTAGAGCCATGTTGAAGCGAATTCTGGAAAAGGAGGGTTGTGTTGTTTCAGAGGCTCAAGATGGGCATGTCGCTTTAGAATCAATGATGCATCAACTACCTCAAATAATTTTGCTCGATCTGATGATGCCAAATAGTGATGGCTTTGAATTTATTCATCTGCTAAGGCTACGATATAACACTCCACCAATTCCAATTATCATCATTACCGCTAAAGATTTAACAAATGCAGACTGCATTCGTCTAAGTGGCTCATTCCAAAAAATCCTGCAAAAGACTAATTATAGTTACACGCAACTTCTAGAAGAAATTGTCCAAAGACTCTATAAATTAGGAGTCTTAGCAAACTAAACCCAAAAAATTAGAGGCAGCGCTTCGCGCTGCCTCTAATTTTTTGGTATGGCTATCCATAGAGATTTGCCGCGCCTACGGCGCGGCAAATCTTCAAATTCTGGGTACTTTGCCAATGATTGCGATAGACTATTGATTGTTTTCTAGCGCCCCAGCATATAGACCGCTATTTCAATGCCAAACACCAAACCAAATCCTAATATCACGATCCATCCTCGCGCCATCGTTCATCCCCATGCCAAAATTGGTGAGGGTACATCTATTGGAGCCGATGTCATTATTGACGAATTTGTGGAGATTGGCGATCGCTGCGAGATTCGCGCTAGAGCAATCATCACAGGGCATACTAAAATCGGCAATGACAACCAAATTGGCTATGGTGCGATCGTTGGCTCGGAGCCTCAGGATACTTCTTACAAAGGCGCAATTAGTTTTGTGGAAATCGGCGATCGCAATGTGTTGCGAGAATATGTGACGGTCAATCGCGGCACTAAGGAAGGCTCAGCCACAACCATTGGCAATGATAATTTGTTTTTTACAGGCGCTCATGTAGCTCATAACTGTGCGATCGGCGATCGCGTAATTTTAGTAAATAATGTGTTGTTGGCAGGTTATGTGGAAGTACATGACTATGCCTTTATGGGTGGGGACTCAGTAGTACATCAATTTACGCGCATCGGTTCCTATGCGATGATTCGTGGACAAACTCGCCTTGGCATGGATGTGCCTCCCTACTGCATGGCTGTGGACACAAATATGGTATTTGGACTCAATCGCCTTGGTTTACGCCGCAATGGGTTTAGCCACGATCGCCGCCGCTCTATTCTCTCCGCCTATGAAGTGATCTATAAGTCCGATCGCAATCGAACTCAAGCGATCGAATTTCTAGAGTCAGATCCCGAATTCGCCAACAATCCTGATATTCAATTATTTTGTAGTTTCATCAAGAATAGTCGTCGAGGCATTTGTAAGCTCTATGAAAAAGGTGCAAGTCGCATCGAAGAAGATCGGGATTAAAGCAAATCACGACCGAGCCTTGCTCGGTCGTGATTTGCTTGATTGGCTTTAGCGAAGCTTAGCCATAATAAGCTTGGATCATTAACTGCTTAAGATCAGCAATTAAGGGATATCGAGGATTCGCACCCGTACATTGATCGTCAAAGGCATGATCAGCCATATCTTCTACATGGGTCATGAAGAATTCTTCACCCGTACCTTGCTCCAAGAGAGCATCTTTAATCGTGGCAGGAATATCCACTTGACGCTTAAGATCTTCGATCGCCGCGATCAATAATTCCACCTTCTCATCATCGGTATCACCACCCAAATTTAGGTAATTAGCAATCTGGGCATAGCGCCATTTACTATTGGGATACTTATTTTGAGAAAAGATCGCTTGCTTAAAGGGCGTGTCGGTGGCGTTGTAACGAATCACATGGGAGATCATCAGCGCGTTGGCTAGCCCGTGAGCAATATGACAAGTGCCGCCCAATTGGTGGGCGATCGAGTGACATACTCCTAAGAAGGCATTGGCAAAAGCCATGCCTGCGATCGTAGCGGCGTAATGCACTTTTTCCCTTGCTTTGGGATCTTTGGCTCCATTGTTATAAGCGCTAGGTAGATATTTGAACAACAAACGAATTGCTTCCAGAGCTAAGCCATTGGTATATTCCGAGGCAAGTACGGAAACGTAAGACTCGATCGCATGGGTGAGGGCATCAATACCGCCATAAGCCGTTAAGCGTTTGGGAATATTCATCGTCAATTCAGGATCGACGATCGCCATATTGGGGGTCAGGGCATAGTCGGCAAGCGGATACTTAATGCCTGTTTTCTCATCGGTGACGACCGCAAAAGGCGTAACTTCCGAACCAGTTCCCGACGTGGTGGGAACTGCAACCATCATCGCTTTTGCACCCAAAGGAGGAAGTTCATACACCCGTTTGCGAATATCCATAAATCGCATCGCCAAGCCTTCAAATTCGATATCGGGATGTTCGTACATCAGCCACATGATTTTGGCGGCATCCATCGGCGAACCACCACCAAAGGCAATAATTACATCAGGATGGAAACTGTTGCAGATCGCTAAACCCTTACGGACTGTGGCAAGGGAAGGATCGGGTTCGACATCATAAAAAGTATAGTGAGCGATACCGATTTCTTCTAAGCTATCGGTGACTTCTTTGGTTAAGCCTAATTCAAACAAAGGGCGATCGGTGACGATCAATGCGCGTTGTCTGCCCATGAGATCCCGCAAAGCGACAGGCAAGCAGCCAGCTTTGAAGTAAATTTTTGGTGGGATGCGAAACCAGAGCATATTTTCGCGACGTTCGGCGGCGGTTTTGATATTCAGTAAATGGTGAGGAGTCACGTTTGCAGAAATCGAGTTACCGCCCCAGCTACCGCAACCCAATGTTAGCGAAGGATCGAGACGGAAATTATACAAATCTCCGATCGCCCCTTGTGAAGCGGGGGTATTAATCAACACTCGCGATGTTTCCAGCTTATGCTCAAAATAGCGGATATGGTCTTGATTACTAGCGGCGGTATATAGAACCGAAGTATGTCCATGCCCTCCAAATAAAACTAGCTTCTCAGCTTTGTCCACAGCATCATGGAAATCCTGAGCGCGATACATGGCAAGGATTGGCGAAAGCTTCTCATAGGCAAAGGGTTCTTCTTTAGAAATTGCTTCAACTTCTCCAATCAAAACCCTCGTATTTTCGGGGATCGCAAATCCTGCAACTTCAGCGATTTTAATTACCGTTTGTCCGACGATCGCCGCATTCAAATGTCCATCGGTAAGAATTACATTACGAACTAGATCTCGTTCAGTTTCATTAAGAAAATACGCACCGCGCTTAATAAATTCCTCTCGCACCGTCTCATAAATTGCATCAACTACCACCACCGACTGCTCGGAAGCGCAAATCGTGCCATTGTCAAAGGTTTTACTGAGAATGATCGAACTGACTGCCATCTGAATATGCGCGGTTTCATCGATAATCGCGGGCGTATTCCCAGCCCCCACACCGATCGAAGGATGTCCCGAAGAATAGGCTGCCTTGACCATTCCCGGTCCCCCCGTAGCCAAAATCAACTTGATATTCGGATTTTGCATCAAAGCCTGAGATAGCGGCACGGTCGGCTCATCAATCCAGCCAATAATATCTGGGGGCGCACCCGCAGCTACGGCTGCATTAAGAACGATCCTAGCAGCAGCGATCGAGCATTCTTTAGCACGAGGATGGGGCGAGAAGATAATGCCATTTCTGGTTTTTAAAGCAATCAAAGATTTAAAAATCGCGGTTGAAGTGGGATTGGTGACAGGAACGATCCCCGCCAAAATCCCCACGGGTTCAGCAATGCGCTCATAGCCAAAATGCTTGTCCGATTCAATCACACCGCAAGTTTTATCATTCTTGTACTTGTTGTAAATCATTTCCGAGGCAAAGTGATTCTTGATCGCCTTATCTTCAATTACACCCATTCCCGATTCCTTCACCGCCGCCTTTGCCAAAGGAATCCGCGCCGCGTTTGCCGCTAGAGCAGCCTGTTTAAAAATGCGATCGACCTGTTCTTGAGTAAAAGTAGCATATTCAGCTTGAGCAACTTTTACGCGCTGAATCAACAATTCCAATTCTTCGACATTTGTAACTTTCATTTGTAAATACTCCTCATTTTTGTTTTTGGGCTTTTAGCTTTTAGCCGTTAGCCGTTAGCTTTTAGCCGTTAGCTGTTAGCTGTTAGCCGTTAGCTGTTAGCTGTTAGCTGTTAGCTTTTTACTGCACTAGAATTAAAAATCCGCTACCAATCACCAATCACCCATTACCAAACGAAAAAGCTAAAAGCTAAAAGCTAAAAGCTAAAAGCTAAAAGCTAAAAGCTAAAAGCTAAAAGCTAAAAGCTAAAAGCTAATTAAAGCCCCACCGCCCCAAGTGCATTAATTCCGCGATCGCGAAATATATCAACCGTCTGTTTTACTAGTTCAGGTGTTGCTGGTGGTGTGTCTTTGAGGGAATAGGGTAAGCCTAGCTGCTCCCATTTGTATTCCCCCATTTTATGAAATGGCAGAACTTCCAATCTTTCTATATTTTTCAAAGTGGCGATGAAATCAGCAAGTTGATTGATGTTTTCCTCGTTGTCTGTGAGATGTGGCACTAAGACAAACCGAATCCATACTGGTTTACCAATTTCGCTGAGATGTTTTGCTAGGGCTAGCGTTGGCTCAATAGAAACATTGGTAACTTTGTAATAGAGTTCAGGAATATAGGATTTGATATCCAGCAGAACCAAGTCAGTTTCTTCGAGAACTGATTTTGCTGCCTCGATCGCACAGTAACCTGATGTATCAAGGGCAGTATGCAAACCTAGCTCATGACAACGCTTAAATATTTCCCTTGTAAATTCAGGCTGCATCAAAGGTTCGCCACCACTGACGGTTACGCCACCTTTGCGAATGAAGGATTTACATTTTTTGATCTCGTCAATTAAATAATCAACGCTGACTTCTTTGCCATCATGGGCGCTGCGACAGTCTGGATTATGACAGTAGAGACAGCGCAGGGGACAGCCTTGAGTAAAGACAATAAATCTGATCCCAGGACCGTCCACCGTGCCAAAAGTTTCAATCGAATGAATGCGTCCAATTCCCGACATAGAATTTCCTAAGTAATTTTTATAAAGAGTGCTGCCTTGCAGCACTCTTTATAGATTAGACACGTTCGTGGAACGTGCGCTTAATCACATCCAATTGCTGCTCGCGGGTGAGCTTAATGAAGTTCACCGCATAGCCCGACACCCGAATCGTCAGTTGTGGATAGTTTTCAGGGTGATCCATCGCATCCAGTAAAGTATTGCGATCCAGAGCATTCACATTAATGTGATGGCCGCCATCATGGAAATAGCCATCTAGCAAACCAACCAGATTATTAGTGCGATCGCTTTCCTGTCTACCAAGAGCCATTGGCACAATCGAGAAAGTATTGGAGATACCATCTTGACAATCGCTATAGGGGAGCTTAGCAACCGATGAGAGCGAGGCGATTGCGCCGCAAATATCGCGTCCATGCATCGGATTAGCTCCGGGGGCAAAGGGTTCGCCAGCCCTCCGTCCATCGGGAGTGTTACCTGTTTTCTTGCCATAGACCACATTGGAAGTAATGGTCAGCACGGATTGAGTAGGCACTGCATGGCGATAGGTAGGATGTTTGCGAATTTCATTCATGAACCTTGCCACGATGTCGATCGCCATATTATCTACGCGATCATCGTTATTGCCATATTTAGGATAGTCTCCTTCAGTTTCGTAATCTACTGCCAAGCCCTGCTCGTTGCGAATCACTTTCACCTTGGCATATTTAATAGCCGAGAGCGAGTCCGTCACTACGGACAAACCAGCGATTCCACAAGCCATGGTTCGATAGACATCGCGATCGTGCAGCGCCATTTCGATCCGCTCGTAGCAATACTTGTCATGCATATAGTGAATGACATTGAGCGTATTGATGTATGCCTTCGCCAGCCAGCCCATCATTTGCTGCAAGCGATCATTAACTTCTTGATAATCCAGATATTCACTGGTAATTGGTGCGAAGTTTGGCGCAACTTGATCCCCAGACTTCTCATCTTTACCACCGTTAATCGCATAGAGCAAAGTCTTCGCAAGGTTGACCCTCGCCCCGAAGAATTGCATCTGCTTACCAATTCGCATTACTGACACACAACAGGCGATCGCGTAGTCATCACCATAAATGGGACGCATCAAGTCGTCATTTTCATACTGGATGGAACTGGTGTCACTGGAAATCTTGGCGCAAAACTGTTTGAAGTTTTCAGGCAAATGTTCTGACCAAAGCACCGTTAAGTTAGGCTCAGGAGCTGCCCCCAAATTTGAGAGCGTATGCAAAAATCGATAACTAGATTTGGTAACTAAAGTCCGACCATCGGCACTCATTCCGCCAATCACTTCAGTAACCCATGTGGGATCGCCTGAGAACAGAGCATTGTAGTCAGGTGTACGCAAGAATCTTACCATGCGTAGCTTCATCACAAAATGGTCGATCAGTTCTTGCAATTCAATTTCTGTGGTTAGACCATTCCGCAAGTCCCGCTCGAAATATATGTCTAAAAACGTTGAAACTCGACCGAGGGACATCGCAGCCCCATTTTGTTCTTTGACAGCACCTAGATAGCCAAAATACAGCCATTGCACAGCTTCTTTTGCGGTCAATGCAGGGCGACCGATATCAAAGCCATACTTAGCCGCCATTTCCTTTAGCTCAAACAAAGCGCGAATTTGTTCGGAGAGTTCTTCACGCAGACGAATGGTTTCTTCGTCCATTACATCTAATTCGAGAGATTCTTTCTGGGTCTTTTTGTCATCAATCAGGCGATCGACCCCGTATAGAGCCACACGGCGATAGTCACCAATGATCCGTCCCCGTCCATAGGCATCAGGTAAACCTGTAATGATCCCCGATTTCCTTGCCTTTCGCATTTCACTGGTATAAGCGTCAAACACACCATCATTATGGGTTTTACGATATTTAGTAAAAACTTCTTCCGTTTGGGGATCAAGTTGATAACCATAGGCTTCTAGTCCAGCCTTAACCACACGAATACCGCCATAGGGCATGATGGCGCGTTTTAGAGGTTTATCGGTTTGTAAACCCACAATTTGTTCTAGTTCGCGATCAATATATCCCGCATCATGGGCTGCGATCGCGGTAGGAATCTTTGTATCAACATCCAATACCCCTTTTTCGCGCTCTAGCTTCATTAGTTCCAAGACTTCCTGCCAAAGCTGCTGTGTTCTTGCGGTTGGTGCAACTAGAAATTCGGTAGATCCTTCATAGGGAGTGTAATTCTTTTGGATAAAATCCCTAACGTTAATTTCTCTTGTCCAACTGCCTTCCGTAAAGCCCTGCCATTCTACATACATTGCTTTAATCTCCAATTTTTTTTGCGAAAGATTAAAATCAATTTAATTAAAATCAATTTATCTTTCTATTCCATTATAGATTTATCAACAAGTTCTCAAGAGAATGCTGTTAATGTCATTACAAAAGTTAACTACGCGATCGACTCATCACATCGCTTGATGAGAACAAAAGCTTGGAGTTAGTTAGGTCATGAAACTTGCTGTAAATTATTTCCATCCACACAGTTGTGTTGGAGAAGTCATGAGCGGCTGTTGATATTGATAAAATCCCTCAGTATTCAGCTTTGCATCATTAAACAAAATCCATTCAGTCTTTCCGCCTCGATCCATAGCAGTACGAATGACTTTGCCATCTTGGAGAGACAAGCGCCCTTCTTGATCCCAATTAAATTTAGTGCTTGGAATCCCAATCCATTGACTACCACCCCAAGACATTGCTAGAGCTTCGCCTGTCACTAGACTACCTCTCACTTCACCGCGAACACAGATTAAGTCATCCGTATGGGGGTAGCCATAATATCCATCCACGCGATCGCCTGTTTTGACAAAATTAAAACAGACTCCTACGCCATTGCGCCAATCTTGGGGTTGCGGTTGACTACAAAACTGATAGTTGCCATTTGATAGCGTGGCGATCGCATTTTGAGAATTAGCTTTGTCACTAGAGAGGAATAAACCCATAGAGACAGCTACCAAAATCACGCCGCAGAACTTGAGGAGATTGTTCTTGCTAGACACAATTGCATTACCTCCTAAATAGGAAGTTGCTTATATCTATATTCTACTCCTTTGTATTAACAACTGATGTTAATCGGAAGTTTCTAAGACCCTCACCCCTAGCCCCTCTCCCGCAGGAGAGGGGAACAAGAAATTAGTCTTACTCCCCCTCTCCTGCGGGAGAGGGGGCTGGGGGGTGAGGGTCTTAGAACAGAATGGCGGCGCAAAGCACTACTCTCACAATTGGGGATTACAGCGCCAAGCGCTTTAATCTGCGACAAATGGCTTAAACATTAATCGGAACTGTGCGATCGCAACTCGCGTCAAAATTGACAGAACAGGAATTATACAGACAGCAGAGAAGCCAATGAAACCCAAAGCGATCGCCTTGAGTGTGATAACCGCCTTATTAATTAGCATTCCCAGCTTTGGCAGAGTCACCACCGTATCCGCCGCACCCAAGGATTTTGAGCCTGAAGAAAAGATTACGATGGAAGTCTATCGGTCAGCAAATCCTGCGGTAGTAACCATCAAAGCGGCGAATAGCACTGGCTCAGGCAGCATCATTACCCCTGAAGGCTTAGTAATTACCAATGAGCATGTCATTCGTGACGCAAAAAATGGTCAGGTCAGAATTATCAATACTGAAGGGAAAACCTATAACGGACAAGTCCTTACGGTCGATCGCAAAAATGATTTGGCTTTAGTGCGGATTAACTCTAGCGATCGCTTTCCTACCCTAGTATTTGCCGATCGCGAAAGTATTCTGGTCGGTCAAAGAGTATTTGCGATCGGTAGCCCCTTTGGATTGTCAGGTACGCTCACCACTGGCATTCTCAGCCGTGTCGCAACCAATGGCGATCTGCAAACCGATGCCAGACTCAATCCTGGGAACTCTGGGGGACCCTTGCTCAACTCTCGTGGTGAAATGATTGGTGTAAATAAAGCGATTCTTAGCCCCGATGGACGCTCCAATACAGGAATTGGCTTTGCCATAAGCGCCCCCATCGCCAAAGAATTTCTCACCCGTAGCGCGGCGCTCATCAAGCCCAATACTGTCGCTAGTCTTCCTAGTTCTCAGACGAAATCAGCACCTGCCCTATCTCCCCAAACCAAGACTCCAGCGATCGCCTCGGCACAAACTGCACGATTAACAGAACGACCTCAATTAGGAGTGATTCTCAATCCAGCGAGCCTCACTGTTTATGAAGTGCGCCCTAACTCTCTGGCAAGTCTTATGGGTTTAAAACGTGGCGATCGCTTGATTGGATTAAATGGCGCACCGCTCAGCGATGCGAAACAAATTGTTGATTATCTGGCTCAGCGTCCATCGGTTGCACTTCTGACCGTAGCCAGAACTACAGGTATTACCAACTATCAAATCAAATTCTAAAGCCGAAAAGAGAAAGGGCGGCGCTTAGCGCCGCCCTTTCTCTTTTCGGCTTTAGACCTGAGCTACTCCCTTCCCACCGAAGAAATAGACATATAAAACCAAGAAATAGCGTGGCGGCGCGAAGCGCCGCCACGTCTATTCTTTCACTGGGAAGGGAGTAAGCAAAGGTTTTTAAATTTGAGAAGACACATCGATCTCTCGCAAAAATTTAGCGCTATCCTCTGGCATCGCTGGATTAATATACATGCCACTACCTAGCTCAAAGCCTGCTGCCCTAGTTACTCGCGGCACGATCGCTAAATACCAATGGAAATAGTCAGATTGCCTCTCATCGGTGGGCATAGAGCGAATTGTATAATTGTAAGCGGGGTTATTTAAACCATAGTAGAGCTTAGCTAGAACTGTTTTTAGACTATAGGCAAGATCCTCTAATTCAGTATCGGTAATATCACCAAAGCAGGAAACATGTTTACGGGGAAATACCCACAGATGGAAAGGCGAAAGCGCCGCATAGGGAATGAACGTGACAAAATGTTCTGTTTCTAAAACAATTCGCTCCTTTGCCTTTAACTCATCTCGGAGCGTATAGCAAAATAAACATTCGCCCATATCATCAAAATAACTAGTTGCTTCGACCATCCGATAGCGAATCTGGGAAGGCACAACAGGCGTGGCAGTAATTTGTGAATGGGGATGCTCTAAAGATGTCCCTGCGCTCTCACCATGATTTTTAAAGATGATGATGCTCTCAATGCGCTTATCTTCACTAATAACGTTATAGCGCTGACGATAAGCACTGAGGATATTAATCACATCACTAATATCCATTAGGGCGATCGTCGCATTGTGATCAGGATGTTCGATCAAGACTTCGTGATAGCCGATACCTGTAATCGAGCGATGAATACCTTCACTATGACGAATGCGATCGCCTATGGGAGAAAGCGCAGGATACTTATTCGGGATAATCCTCACTCGCCAACCGCGTTCGTCCTCTATGCGTAAATATTCGATTTCCGATGGATTTTCATTGCCTTTACAAAAAGGACAGCTATGTCTATAAATCGGTAGTTCTGGAGGAATATCGTCATGCGATCGCACAAATTCATGGGGGCGCTTCGCTCTCTCTGTAGCAAAAATCACCCAGTCTTTAGTAATCACGTTTTGGCGAAGATGTGACATAGCAATTTACGAAGTTTGAGTGCTAAGCGCTATCAGAGAAAACTACAGACTGATTGCGTCCCTGCTGTTTGGCACGATAAAGCGCGGTATCGGCTTGCTTGATCAGTGTTGCTAGCTCTTGCTTAGAATTTGGTAGCAGACTAGCAACGCCAAGACTAATCGTAACTATATCGCTGATACTAGAACTTTGGTGAACAATACCTAAATTTGTAATCGCAATCCGAATCTGCTCCGCAACTATCAATGCACCTTGAATATCGGTATTTGGTAAAATTATGACAAACTCTTCACCGCCATAGCGAGCTACTAGATCGGCAGGACGAGATAAAACTTGTTTAACGGTTTGGGCGATCGCCGTTAAACAAGCATCACCCATTTGATGTCCATAAAGATCGTTATAGAGTTTGAAATAATCAATATCAAATAAGATCAAAGAGATTGGTTGTACATCTCGGCTCAGTCTTTGCCATTCCATTTTCAGGCGATCGTCAAAACATCGACGGTTACCAACTTGGGTCAATCCATCAATATTCACCAACTTTTCTAATTCAAAGTTTGCCTTTTTAAGAAGAGCTTCACTGCGTTGTAATTCT
Organism: Pseudanabaena sp. CCNP1317; assembly: GCF_034931345.1. Lineage (NCBI taxonomy): Bacteria > Bacillati > Cyanobacteriota > Cyanophyceae > Pseudanabaenales > Pseudanabaenaceae > Pseudanabaena > Pseudanabaena sp. CCNP1317. Next base: position 27,665 of record NZ_JAYGIF010000101.1, read on the forward strand.
GTAGTTTTCTCAATCACTTGCAATTCAAGATTTTCCATTGCTTGTTTGAGTGATAGCTGGGCTGCTTTTTTCTCATCAATGACAGCCGAAAGAATTAACGATGTTAAAGCCAGCACCGCCATAAAAGATTGCAGTAGCAACAAAGATGCATTGGGTTCATTGGGAATATAGAGACCATGATTTTTTGCCGTAGCTAAAATTGCAATTAGGGAAACGATACTCACTAATAAGCTCGCAAAAAAACTACCATACCGAAACACTGTCCAAATCAGAATTGGCAGAAATAGATAAGCCAAGGGATAGCCACTCACAAAAGCAATCCAGCTAACACCTAAAAATATACTCAGTCCCAGTCCTATCTCCCAAGATTTAGTCCAGATCTCTTTGTAAGAAAGGTTTTGCCATAGCAATATAGTCGGGGTAAAGATTAAATGTGGCAGCGCACTACCGAGCCACCAAGTCATCCAGCTAATGCCATAACTCGTCCATGGGATGATTCCAGTGATACAGAGGCTGGTAATCCCCAAGAAAGCGGATATAGTTGGTGAAAAAACTGCCGCCAAAATATATAGGACGACTGTATTGACATGACTAAAGATCTGTTTGTGGGGTGAAAACCTTTTAATTAGATAGGTGGCAATCATCGGCTGTAGAACATTTCCACAAGCACAAGCAATCAGAATTAATACGAGATTAAAAACCGATAATGATGAGATTTTTAATAAACCTAATGTCAGGGCATAGGTAGAGCCACCAATAATTCCTAAAATGACGCGATCGCCTAGTAAATAAACTAGGGCTAAAGTCATCCCTGAAGGAAACCAAACTGAAGCGACTGTACCAGGCAAAGTCGCAAAGTCATGACTAATCCTTACCCCATAAGCATAGGCAATTGCTATCAACAGATTCAGAATAATAAATTGAGCAATTCCCCTCTGCCATAGCCAATTGCCTTTCATGTAATACCCTGTGAAATTATCAGGCTTTTCTTATTTTACAGCCTATATAACCTCTTTTAGCATCCAAAATCCCGCAAAATGTTCGATATCTGGGCTAGTTTGTACTGCTAAGAAGTGAAATCCCTGAGAATTTTGTTTGGCTTCCTCAAAGGTGGCTCCTTGGGCGATCGCCTCTTTATCCTTGGGTGCTTGCAGATTTGCCAAAACCCATTGGGCATCAGCACTTGCCTCTAATTGCATCTGGGTGCGATCGCCTAGTAAGTTGCGCTCAAACTTGATAAATACAGGATCAACACCCGACATCCAAGCCGCTAGAGCCGTCGCCCTTGACGAAATAATAATAATCCCTGAAATAATGGTGTCGGGATCAAGATGGCTAATATCAAGCAGTTCGCTAAAGTCCATCGACCATTCCTTTGCTTCGGCAAAATCCCCTGCCTTCAGTGACACCAAGATCCACCGCTCACCCATCAGCGCATCAGGTACAGGCTTAGGATCTTGGGCGGCTAATACTTTCAATGGTAAAGGATTAGGATCAACGGCTTGAAATCCATCTCGGTTAGGATAAATGCTCGCCATTCTCTCCACTAACCAAGCTGACATCGTAAATACGCGACGCGACGCTTGTCCAGTAATCCCTGCCAGCTTACAACCACGCATAATAATATTGGTCATGCTGGGACGGAAGAAACGGATCTTAATCGGAGTTTGTCCAGTACTATTTACACAATCGGTGAGTTGCTTGGCTAACCATTCGGAGTTGACTTCTGTGGATGGACATTCTCGCACCCATTCAAACTGGCGATCGCGATCGCAGATCAGCAGTTCCCAAACTTTTTTATTATTGCTATCCAGTAAGGGACGTGAATAAAAATCTAACTCCCAAATATTCGACATAAAATGCTTTGACTTGACTTGTTTAAATTGACTTTTTTCATAATACTCCCTTCACCTTCGAGAGCTGATATTAATAAGTAAACTAGAAAGCTGTCCCGCCCGCTAAGCGGGCGGGACAGCTTTCTAGTTTACTTACCTAGTTAAGAAATTGCAGAGCCGTTTCTTAACCCAACGTGAGTTCGATATAGCCATTTGAGGCGTGCGAAGCACGACGCAAATGGCGAAAAATGGTAAGAATCGCTTAGCGATTCTTACCATTTTTCGCTTTCGTCGAACTGACGTTAATTTAGGCGATCGCTTAATTGGTGTTCTATCGTGAAAAGTATCCGATTACAATTCGCATTCGTAAATTATGAAGTAGAGTCTAATAGATTTGAAGTACGAGCGATCGCCACATCTAGTTTTATTACTACCGCAATCACTGCATAATAGAGATAAAACCAGTGAAGATGATCCTGCAAGTTAAGTGGATTGTCTTGGTTACACAGAGCAAGCAATTGAGTTAGTAATGCATTTTATTGATCGAGTTACGATACATGTCAAGTCTGGTGATGGTGGCGATGGGCTAGTTGCATTTCGCCGCGAGAAATATGTGCCTGCGGGTGGTCCTGCGGGTGGTAATGGTGGCAATGGCGGCTCGGTGATCTTACAAGCAACAACCGATCTGCAAACCCTTCTAGACTTTCGCTTCGAGAATATTTTTAAGGCGGAAAATGGTGAACGCGGTGGTCCCAGCAATATGACGGGTCGCAAAGGCAGCGATCGCGTGATCAAAGTCCCCGTCGGTACAGTGGTGATGAATGAAGAGACAGGTGATGTTTTAGGCGATCTCACCGAGGTTGATCAAACTTTGTTTGTGGCAAAAGGTGGCAAAGGCGGCTTGGGCAATAAATACTTTTTGAGTAATCAAAATCGCGCCCCTGACTACGCTTTACCAGGTTTACCAGGGGAAGAACTTAATCTTTATTTAGAACTAAAGCTAATTGCCGAAGTCGGGATCATTGGTTTACCTAATGCGGGTAAATCGACATTGATTTCTGTTGTATCGGCAGCTCGTCCCAAAATTGCTGATTATCCTTTCACCACGCTTGTACCAAATTTGGGCGTAGTCTCTAAGCCGTCAGGTGATGGGATTGTATTTGCGGATATTCCAGGATTAATCGAAGGTGCATCTGAGGGTATTGGTTTGGGGCATGACTTTTTGCGCCATGTGGAACGCACAAAACTATTAATTCATCTGATTGATGTCACTCAAGATGATCCCCTAGCGGCTTATCACACCATTCAAGAAGAGCTAGATGCTTATGGGCATGGCTTAGCTGATAAACCGCAAATTCTGGCTTTGAATAAGATTGATGCGATGTTGCCTGAAGATGTGGAGGTGATCGCCGCGCAGTTTGATCTACCGATTCTCGCTATTTCGGCGGCTTCCAAAAAGGGGCTAGATCAACTTTTGAAATCAGTCTGGAAAACCTTGGAGAAATTCGATCAGCAAAATCCCTAAAAAAAGGCGGTGCATTGCACCGCCTTTTTTTATTTGAACTTTTATTTGAACATGAAGAAATTGCCAAAAGCGCCTACTGTGGTTACTTTTTTGTTAGGCATATCAGTTTCGTAAAGACTGAATACTACAAAATTTTGCTGCTTAGTCGAGTTCTCAACCACTAACTTGATCGCACCTTTTCCCTGAGAGATAACAAATTTGCAGGATTGCTGAGCCGCGATCGGAATATTATCTCCAGCACAAATTGAGGTTTTACCCGTTTCCGAAAACTGCTCGGTTGCATAATCGATGTAACGCTCTTTACTAGGATTGCTAACAGCCATTACGCCAACGATTACAGCAGCACCAATCAAAATTACTTGTAATTTCATAATCAACTCAGACAATGGGCTTAAGCCCATTGTTCCTTAAATTTCTAAGTGTGTTAACTTTACTGAATAATTGCTACAAAAAGTAGGATATGCATTGCCCATTCTACTTTTTGATCGGCGCGATCGCATCTTGGCTAATCTGACAAATTTCATGATGACAATGCCCATTACTCGCCACGATCGTTCCCCACTGGCGCAGTTCCAAATTGTTGTAAGACAGCAATGACAAATCAGCATGGGTGAGTTGTCCACCAGCCTCGGTCAGAATAATTTCAGGAGCGCAATAGTCCCAATCCTTAGGTGCAGACTTCCCCGAAACCGAGATATAGACATCAGCATTACCTGAGGCGATCGCCGCAAATTTACCGCCAATGCTACCAACCGCAATTTCGGCAGCCTTAGGTAATTGCTGGAGAATACTTTCGAGTTGATAATTGCGATGGCTACGACTTGCCACTACCACCATTTGATTGAGATCGACTTTATTAGAAACCTGAATACGTTGCTGTAAACCATCTCTAGTCTCGATATATGCCCCATTGCCTAACATGCCTTGAAAAAGACGATCCTGAGCAGGTGTTGCCACGAGTCCTAGGACAGGACGTTGGCGATAGGTCAAACCAATATGCACCGCAAACTCATTAGTCCGACGGATGAAGTCACTCGTGCCATCCATCGGATCAATGATCCACACCCATTCATGCTCAAGGCGATCGATATTGTCCTCAGTTTCTTCGCTGAGATAGGCAAAGTTCTCAGTGCCAAATGATTGCTTTAACTGACTCAAAATGAAATCATTAGCCGCCAAATCTGCGGAAGTCACATTGCCCTCTTCGCCCCCCTTAAACCTAATTTCTAAGTCTTGAGGCTCCTGATAGTACTTCATCAGAATATCTCCAGCCCCCCAAGCGATCGGGCGAGCCAGCGACATAATTTCGTTTAAATTCAGCATCTTGAATTTTGGTGAAGCGAATGATTGCTTCTATTCTGTAACCAAAAGCCAAAAAGAAGCAAGTAGGTAAAGCCCACTTGCTCCTTTTTATATACCCACTTCCCAAGAAAGAATTAGTGGTGCGGCGCAAAGTGCCGCCATTATTTAGAAAACTGGGTGCTTTGCACCCAGTTTTCTCTGTCAATAAAATCTAACCGCAACCGCAACCAGACTTTTTACATCCTGCCGATCCTTCAGGATGTCCATCGGCACAAGCTTTGCTGCAATAGGGTTTGCCATTTGCCATGATCGCTGTGTCTAGGGAGACCATGCAACTACATTTAGGGCAAGCGCATTTAGTTTCTGTGAGAGTTGTCATATGTTTAATCCTATTCAATTGAATTTATTATATATGAATATACGTTCATATATCAAGGCGAATTACAAAAGCGATCGCTTTTTTGTAAAATGTAACGATGCTAAATTCTTCTGCACTTTCTTTTGATCACTTGCCGACTTGCGATCTCCATGCGATCGCCCCTGAAGCATTACAGGATTTAGTTAATGAGATTTTGCCAGCCGAGAAAGCACAAACCATGGCGGAATTTTTCGGAATGTTGAGTGATCCTAATCGTCTGCGGATTCTCTCAGTTTTATCGAAGCAAGAGCTTTGCGTTCACGATCTTGCCGTCGTAGTGGGCATGAGTGAATCGGCGGTATCTCATCAGTTGCGAGTTTTACGCACAATGCGTCTAGTTAGTTATCGTAAAAGTAAGCGCAAAGTCTATTACCAACTCCTCGATCATCATGTCTTAGAACTTTATCGATCTGTGTCTGAGCATTTAGATGAATAGGCAACATAAGCCGTATGTTGCCTTATAAAACAACTTTTTGTCTGGTTGTGAATTCGCCGTGCTAACCTTGTAGCAAATTTTTTATCCTGCTGACCTCTTCAAATAGCCAATGGAAATAACATCATCCTTAGATGCAAATCCACTACTAACACCAAGCCCAGATTCGAGTACAGATGCAGGTACGGATGCGAATCAACCCTCTCGTTTGCCCAATCATCAATTGAGTGCGCCTACTATCAAGCCTACTTTGATACAGGAATCTTCACCAAGCATTTTGACGGAGGAATTAGCAGGAATCAAACTTTCCCATACCAAACAAAAAGGGGATTGCTTATATCTCTATAGTCAAGATCGAGAAGTCAACTGTGCAACTAAGATATTAGAGGCGATCGCCCCAAGCACACAGGATTTAGAAAGTTCAGTTTTATATGCCGAAGGAATCCACCGTCTGAAGTTGCATGGCAATGCATGGGCGTTGGGACTGGATTTGCCGATCGCCCCATCGGCAATCATCGCTGCTGAAATTATTGCCGCATTACTGACCAGCTTCCGTCAAGATCCGCAACTAGCCCCAAAACTTGCTCAAACTAAGCTGAAGTTGCTGCTCCAAAATAACTGTCTCAATTTACTATGTGAGACGCGCAGTGCGATTTTGCAAGCAGAGATCGCACTGCCTATGTTAAATACTTTGCGAACCGTGAGTGCATCGGAATATTTTCAATCAGTGACAGTATCCAGCCGCGTCATCGGTGAGAAAAAACCGAGTTGGTCGTTTGAAATTGACTTGCTAGCGATCGGTCTACAGAACTCTAATGATGACGAACTATCAACGATAGAAAATGAACAAGAGCAAAGCATTGAGTTTATTGGTGAAGATGTAGAGGAAGCTAATGCTTGGCAGAAACTAAGTGGATATTCAGGGACGAAAATACTTGCGGTCGGACAAGCCATTTTTGGATTGAAATGGCTAGGGCAGACTGAACCGAAAATGCTCTCTTTATCTGCTTGTATGGCAAGCTTAGCGATCGGTATTGCTACAACAATCGTGGTTGATCGGACGCTGAGTAATTATGCTCAACCCGATCAGTCAACCAAGCTGATCATTGCTGACTCCAAAATTGATGTGTCAGTAAATCAACCCGAAACTTCTCCCGAAAAAGGGTTTACCAATAAGCCTGCTCCTAATTTTAATATTGCTTTATTCAATGAGAAATTATCTCTTCTTGATTGGCAGACAACAAATAAACAGCGATCGCCTGAAGTTTTAATTGTGGGTAGTTCGCGGGCTTTACGGGGCATCGAACCAAAAACCTTAGAAAAAACGCTGATCACCAAAGGCTACAAAAATGTCAGCGTCTTTAATCTCGGTATTGATGGCGCAACCGCTAAGGTGGTGAACTTGCAAATTACGCAAATACTCTCACCATCTCAACTACCGCGTCTAATTATTTGGGCTGATGGATTGAGAGCTTTTAATAGTAGTCGCAAAGATCTTACCTATGAGGAAATTACGGCTTCGGTTGGCTATACGCAATTGCAGGAAACTCTCAAAGATAAAAATCGGAATCTTGAGCCTATAGCTAACCAAAATGCGATCGCTACCACATCACCAAATCCGATCACCACATCCTTTGACCTTCTGTTTACTACCTTTTCCAAACGGCAAGAAATTCGGACTTCGTTAGTCCAGAAATTTGATCGCAATACGCAAATGCTCAGTAATAGCGAAGCCCTGATTGCGGCGACCATGCCCAGCACCGTTACCGCCCTTGACCCCAAAGGCTTTGTTGCGTTTGATGTCACCTTCGATCCCAACACCTATTTTCAAAAATTTCCCCAAGTCCCAGGGGATTACGATCTGGACTATCGCAATTTTGAGACCAATGGCTCCCAATTCGAGGCTTTTGCCAATGTAGTTGATTTTTGTCGCCGCAATAATATTGAGCTTTTGGTCGTGAATATGCCCTTACATGCCACCTATCTCGATCAAATTCGTACTCAATATGAGGCTATTTTCAATGGTCGAATGCAAGAACTCGCCTTACGTGAAGGCTTTACCTATCTCGATCTTTCCCAAGCGATTATCAATCAATCCGACCTTTTTTCAGACCCCAGCCACTTAAACAAAAAAGGAGCGATCGCCATCTCTCAACTGCTTGCTCAAAACCCCAAAGTCCGATGGCAAGTCCTCCCTAAGAACGGGAAATAGCGCAAAGCGCTATAAAACCCAAAAGATGAGTGGCGGCGCGAAGCGCCGCCACTCATCTTTTTGACCCAAAGCAAAACTTACATGGCTATGGGCGATCGCCCAAATTTTTAGCTTATTTTGTAAAACTATGAAACACTTGTGCTATTTTTGCCCAATATAGTTATGCAAACAGCTATGATCGCCTTACATGGCTTTGCGAACGCACCTCATATTACTTGGCGATCGTAAAATCTAATCTCACTTGGGTAATGAACTCTTAGGAAATCTTGGGCTATGAATACATCAGATCAAGCGCCAACCACTGCCGCAAGCAGAAACAAAACTAAAGCTCTGGCAAAACGGGGAGGTCGAACTCCCTTCGAGAGCAAACTGATTCAAGCAGGACATGCCACCTCAGACCAGTTCGATCGCGCTGTCAAAGATAGCCAAGAACAAAATGTTCCATTCCTCAGCGTCCTAGAGCAAATTCTGGGGCAGCAACTAGCTCCAGACATTACCCGCTATTACAAGCGCCAACAACTTTTTGAACTGCGGGTTCTTTACGGGCTAGAACCGATCGATCCCGATGTCGAAATTGACAAGTTTGACATTCCTACTCTCAGCACCTTACTTGACTCCAACATTATTCCAATTTCCACTTGTCGGGACTGCGAAGTATTGCCGCTAGTTAAGACTGAAAATAGCATTACGATCGCTGTAGTCTCTCCCGACAGCTACAAAGTCCAAAATGAGATTGCTCGCCTACTTAAAAACATCACAATCGTTCGGCGCGTGATCTCCCGTGAAGATTTTCATCGCACCTTTGACAATATTGTCCAATTTCAAGTTAACAAGAGTGCTAAGGCTGAAGGAGCAATCAGCGACGAAGATCTTCAAATCAAAGATGATGTTTTTAGTGAAGATATCACTGGGGCAGATGATGGCGATGAACTCATGGTGGGCGGCGAAAATTCCGCTCCAATCATCAGTCTCGTCGATAAAATTCTCGTTAAAGCGCTCAAAGAAGGATGTTCAGATATCCACATCGAACCACAAGAAAAAGACCTTTGCATCCGTCTTCGTAAAGATGGAGTACTGCGCGAATACTTCTTCCTGAGTGAAGGCAAGCGCTTACCACGTAACATCGTCAATGCTGTTATCTCGCGCTTTAAGATTATCTCCAACCTGAATATTGCTGAAAAGCGCGTTCCTCAAGATGGCAAACTGAAGCGCAACTTCCAAGGTCGGCGGGTGGATTTCCGCGTCAATACCTGTCCCACTCAAAATGGGGAAAAAGTAGTTTTGCGGATTCTGGATAACTCCAATACGCAACTTGGACTTAATAAACTGATTAGCGATCCCGAAAGCTTAGAACTGATGCAAAGCTTTGCCAAACGTCCCTATGGATTGATCTTGGTTACAGGTCCCACAGGTTCAGGCAAGACTACCACCCTATACTCGACCCTTGCTGAATGTAATGATCCTGGTATCAACATCAGTACTGCTGAAGATCCTGTTGAATATAACTTACCTGGTCTGACCCAGTGCCAAGTGCTGCGTGAAAAGGGAATGACATTTGCGAGCATTCTCCGTGCCTTCTTACGACAAGATCCTGACGTAATCCTTGTTGGTGAAACCAGAGATGCAGAAACAGCAAAAACAGCGATCGAAGCTGCGCTAACAGGGCACTTAGTTCTCACGACATTACACACCAACGACGCGCCTAGCAGTATTGCTCGTCTGGAAGAAATGGGCGTAGAGCCATTTATGGCAAGTACCGCGATCATTGGTGTTCTTGCCCAACGTCTCCTTCGCCGAATCTGTGACAACTGCCGCATCCCCTATAACCCTAGCCAAGAAGAACTCGATCGCTTCGGTTTACCCAGCAGCGATCTCGAAAAAACCTTCTATCGAGCCAACATCGTTAACCGCGAAGCCATGCTACCTGGACAACGAGTATGTCCAAAATGTAGTGGGTCTGGGTATAAAGGTCGAGCAGGTGTCTATGAGATCATGAAAATGACCGAACGCTTGCAAAGTGCCATCAACAAAGGCGCAACAACCGAAGTAATTAAAGAAATTGCTGTCCAAGAGGGCATGAAGACTCTGATGGCATATGCTTTTGACTTGGTGCGAAATGGAGCAACGACTCTAGACGAAGTGCTGCGAGTCGTATATACAGACAAAGGACGTGAAGCAGAAGAACGCGCCCGACGCGGTAAAGGGCTGGAATGTGACAACTGTGATGCTATGCTCACACCCGAAACAGTTGAATGCCCGTACTGTACAACGCCTCGAACTTTCTAAAATAAAAACTGCGCGAAGCGCAGTTTTTATCGGCTATATAGGGAATCATGCACTTAATTAAGATTAGATCAGGAGAATAGCCCGCTATGGTAATGGACTACATCATTGAAGACTTGATGGAAGAGGTGGTAGAACGCAAAGGTTCTGACCTCCACATTTCCGCAGGACTTCCCCCTTACATCCGTATTAATGGTCACCTCACCCGTACCGATCGCGATCCACTTACCCCAGAAGAAACTCAGCGATTGATTTTTGCGATGCTGAATAACAATCAGCGTAAAGCCCTTGAACAAAACTGGGAGTTAGACTGCTCCTATGGGGTTAAGGGACTTGCAAGATTTCGGGTGAATGTTTATAAAGATCGGGGAACCTATGCTGCTTGTCTACGGGCGCTTTCTTCTAAGATTCCTGATATGGACGATCTCAACTTGCCGCCCATTGTTCGTGAACTCAGTGAAAAGCCGCGTGGACTAGTGCTAGTTACAGGCCCCACGGGTTCAGGTAAAACCACGACCTTAGCCGCAATGATCCAAACGATCAATAAAACTCGTGCCGAACATATTCTCACGGTTGAAGATCCGATTGAATTTGTCTATGAATCCGTCAAAAGTGTGATCCACCAGCGTCAAGTCGGGGAAGACACTAAAACCTTTGCAAATGCATTAAAAGCGGCGCTGCGGGAAGATCCAGATGTAATTCTCGTGGGTGAAATGCGTGATTTAGAAACGATTCAGTTAGCCGTATCCGCCGCCGAAACAGGACATCTTGTATTTGGGACATTACATACCAGTTCTGCTTCGCAGACGGTAGATCGCATGGTGGATGTATTCCCACCTGAGCAACAGGGACAAATTCGCGTACAGCTTTCTAACTCCCTTGTGGCTGTATTGAGCCAAACCCTTGTCCAGCGACATAATCCACAACCAGGGCAGTTTGGGCGCGTGATGGCTCAGGAAATTATGGTGGTCACACCTGCGATCTCCAACCTCATCCGTGAAGGTAAAACTGCACAAATGTATGGCTTTATCCAAACAGGTGGTAAAGAATCAATGCAAACTCTTGAATCGGTGTTGGCAAAGTTATATATGGATGGCGACATTACCTTTGAAGCAGCAATGTCGAAGACTTCGCGTCCTGAAGAATTATTGCGTGTAGTTGGACCAAATCCTGCTCCTGTAATGAAGCGAAAAGCAACTGGAGATTTGCGATCGCCAGACATGATCAAATCGCGGTCAATTAGCGGTTAACCCATAGTTTTCAATCCATAATTCCTATCAAATGAGGTTCAATAATGGCAAAGTTTAAGGGAACACTCAAGGACTCCCAAGGCAGATCGGTACAGCAGACAATGGTTGCTGTAACAGTCAAAGAAGCCCGTGAAACTTGGAAGCAAAAAGGCTTTGTTGTTCAAGATATCAAAGAAGTGAAAGGTGGCTTTGATTTCGCTGGCTTCACGATGAAAAAAGTGACCGTCAAGGACTTAGCTTTGTTCTCCCGACAATTAGCAACCTTGGTTAATGCTGGTGTATCAATGGTGCGTGGTTTAGGGGTAATGTGCGATCAATGTGCCAACCCTAGACTCAAAATTGCCCTAACCGAAGTTCTGGACGATGTGCAGCAAGGTACTAACTTCTCGGACGCACTGCGTAAGCACCCGAAGGTATTCGACAAGTTGTATTGTGCGATGGTGCAAGCTGGTGAAACTGGTGGTGTGCTAGATGATGTTTTAGCTCGTCTAGCCACATTACTGGAAGATTCGGCCCGCTTAAATAACCAAATCAAATCAGCGATGACCTATCCAATTGTGGTTACATCGATCGCTGTTTTAATCTTCTTAGCGATGTGTATTTTCATCATTCCCGTATTTGATGGCGTATTCAAGAGCTTAGGTGGTGAATTACCCGCATTTACACAAATATTGGTAAATATCAGTAACTTTTTAAAGAGTCCATCGGTAGCGATTATTCCCATTACTATCTTTGCTCTTAGTTTTGTTTACAACCGTGTTTATGCTACTCCTGCTGGCAAACTTTACCTTGATGGTGTTTTCTTGAAGTTGCCTTTGTTTGGCGATCTTGTAGTGAAGACAGCCGTAGCTCGATTTGCGCGGACTTTTGGCTCACTCTCTCGTGCAGGCGTACCAATTTTGGCTTCACTGGAAATTACGGCAGAAACCGCAGGTAATTTGGTGATTTCTAATGCGATCGACTCAGCAAGAAATGCCGTGAGAGAAGGTGGTCAAATTGCACCTGCGATGGAAAAAACGGAAGTATTCCCTGTAATGGCTTTGCAAATGGTCAGTATTGGCGAAGAAACTGGTGAAATCGACAAGATGCTTATGAAGGTCGCTGACTTTTATGAGAATGAAGTTGAAGAAGCGGTCAAGGCTCTCACAAGTTTAATGGAACCATTGATGATCGTTGTCTTAGGTGGAATGGTCGGTTCGATTATTGTCGGGATGTACTTACCGATTTTCTCGATTATGGACAAAATCAAATAATAAAAAAAGCCCTGCTACGCAGGGCTTTTTTTATAACTGTGCGATCGCATCTTCCCAAGTACTTCCCGATCGCAACCAATGAATTGGTAAATTCCCATTACCCGAACCGCGAAACCATGTGCGTTGACGTTTAGCAAATTGGCAAGTATGGGTCACGGTTAATAACTTGGCAGTTTCTAGATCGGTTTTATTGTCTAAATAGTCAGACATCTCACCATAGCCCAAAGTTTTTAAAAGCGGTAAATCCTTTCCATAAAGCTTTTGCAAATCACGAATTTCATCTAACCAACCATTTAGGAACATCTGTTCAGTGCGATCGCTGACTAACTTGCGATAAGCATCGAGATCTTGACAATCTAAACCAATCTGCACAATTGGATAACTGGGTGGTTGCTCATATTGTTGCTCTGAGAGGGGATGACCTGTTACATAAAAAACCTCTAGCGATCGCCAAGTTCTAATTTGATCGTTGGCATGGATTTTGGTAGCTCCCATAGGATCAACCTGCTTTAGAACTTGATAGCAGTAATTTTGTCCAAGTTCCTCAAACTGCGATCGCAGTTCAGGCTGAGGCGCTACTCTAGGAATTTTTAGCCCTGCGGTAATTGCCTTAATATACAAGCCTGAGCCACCGACTAAAATCGGCGTAATTCCCTCAGCATGAAACTTTGCTATTAAAGTTTGCGCCTGATCTTGATAATCTGCCAATGTCAAAGTTTGGTCGGGTTCGATAATATCAATCAAGTAATGGGGTACGCCTTGACGTTCTTCGATATTTGGTTTTGCCGTACCGATATCAAAATGACGGTAAACTTGGCGCGAATCCGCACTTAGAATTGGCGCGTTTAGGTGCTTGGCGAGTGCGATCGCTAGACTAGTCTTACCAGTCGCTGTTGCTCCCAAAATTACAATTAAACCAACAGATTGTTTTATCGATTCCATCATTGGTTCAGCATAATATTTTTATACGAATTCTCAAAATGGCTACACCATTTTGAGAATTCGTATTAACGTAATTAACCTCAGTTCGGGTTAATTTCAAACTAGCTCCTAGAGAGGGTTCGCGCTGCGAACCCTCTCTAGGAGCCAAAACAGTAAAAGCCTCGCTTCGCGAGGCTTTTACTGTTTTGGCTTTTAAAATTTTGTAGCTTATCCCGAACTCACGTTAATTAAGCATAAGTAAACTTAAAACCCAGAGTGCCGTGCGGCAATCTGGATTTGGTTTATTGTTTGTTACTAATTCTGCTTTTTGAGGTAAAGAATAGTGACGACAAAACCCATAGAACGAATCTGAAAGTAATTGCAGCGATAATAGATGTATCGCATTCCTTTTATATGAGGAGGGCAAAATGAAAACTAAATTATTTGCAATTTTGGCTGTGATTGGAATTGGGTGGGCTATGCCTTTAGAGGCTTTTGATCCTGTCCAAGTTCAACAACTACTGCAAACCAAACAATGTGCAGGTTGCGATTTAACTAACGCAAATCTTGCAGGTACTGATTTGAGCCAATCGCACTTAATCGGCGCATCTCTCATGGGAGCAAACTTAAGTGGGGCTAATCTCACCAATGCTAATTTGGAGGGTGCTGATCTTACAGGTGCAAAGCTAGAAACAGCAAATCTCACCAAAGCTTTTTTGACCAATGCTATTCTCGATGACACCAATTTAAAGGGTGCTAATTTTACTAACGCTGTGTTAATCCATGCGAACTTACGCAGAGCAAATATTAACAATGCCATCTTCAAAAATGCCAACGTGAACGGTGCTGACTTTACTGGTACAAATTACAGTCTAGCTACCAGTGAGGAATAATTTCCAGTAAGTGAACTACCAGACGCTGACCGCTTAGGCGGTACAGCGCTGGCTTCCTGATTCAACGGGGATAGCGTCCAACAAAACCGAAGTTTTACCAGATCGACTTACATCCCCTCCACAGGCAGACCCGCTAGTTCCTAACGAGATAATCCGCAAGGCTTCATTCCTAATATTGATCGCTGCATTTACATCACGGTCATGGTGAGTACCACAATGCCTACAAGTCCATGCCCTGACATCAAGACTGAGGTTGTCAATCCGATTTAGGCATACATGGCAAGTCTTGGAGCTAGGAAACCATCGATCAATCTCGATATATTGCCTTCCTTCGCTTTCAGCCTTGTATTTAAGCATTGTGCAGAACATACCCCATCCAACATCGCTAATCGCTTTGGCTAAGTTGTGATTCTTGACCATGCCCTTAATGTTGAGATTTTCCACTGCAATAACTTGGTTTTCGTTGACTATCTTGCGGGATAGTTTGTGCAGAAAATCTTCGCGACATCTAGCAATTTTGGAGTGAACTTTTGCCACTGCCAATCTTGCCTTTTTACGGTTTTGACTACCCTTCTTTTTCTTGGATAGCTTTTGTTGTTTGCGCTTTAAGTTGTGTTGATGTTTGATAAAGAATCTAGGATTATCAAACTTAGATCCGTCACTGGTAATCGCAAAATGAGTTAATCCAACGTCAAAACCAATAGCTTTGTCCACTGGTACTAATTCAGGACTAGCTTTGCCATCGTCAACCAAGACAGATACAAAATGCTTACCATCAGGATTACGAGAAACAGTGACGGTTTTGATATCACCTTCAAAGTCGCGATGACGCTGACAGTGTACCAACCCGATCTTAGGTAGATTAATCTTGTCGCCATCAAACTTGACGTTTTGGGGATAACTAATTGACTGCCTACCATGCTTTGATTTGAATTTAGGCAACATTGCCCTCTTATCAAAGAAGTTTTTGTAGGCAGTGGATAGATTCAATGCGACTACTTGCAAGCATTGAGAGTACGGCTCTTTTAGCCATTCATATTCTTTCTTGAGTGCAGGGAGTAAGCCTTGTATACATCCTCTAGTTAGCCCTTTACCAGTAGTTTTGTAGGTTTCTTGACATAGGTTTAAGGCATAGTTCCAGAACCATCTCGCACAGCCAAAAGACTTTGCAAGCAAGGTTTCTTGCTCGCTTGTGGGATAGATTCTGTATTTGTATGCTTTATACATTTATCAAGATTATAGAATACTGATAAGCTAATTATGGCATAGATAACTTCTATTGATTCGCTGTCGCTCAATTTATTTCTGGCTCACTTTCATCCCGTCACTCATCCTTGTAAACGGATAGAGTGCGGGACTTCCCGTTCGCGTTAATTAAAAGGCGGTGTGAAGCGCCGCTTTTTAATTACTTAATTGGCGGCGAAAGTCTCTAGGACTGAGGCGTAATGGATTTTGGGTGTCCCAAATTCCTAGCTCTTGTAATCTTGCTTTAGATTGGGCGCGACTGATCCTTGCGTCGTATTTAACATTGGGCGAATAGGAATCAGCGATCGCCAACCCTTCGGCTACTAAATATTGATTAACTAATAAATTATCTTTCCAAATATAGGCAAGCAGGCGATCTGAGTTATCTTTTTGCTTGACATCAAACTCTAAAATCACCTTCTGCTCTTTGATTAAATCCGATAGACGCTGACGAGCGCGATCGCCCCAAGGAGATTGCTCTTTGAGTGGCGCACTCATCCCAAGCAGTCGCACTCGCTGCACGGTCATATTTGGATTACTCACAACTGTTGCCTCGACTGTCTGACCACTGACAACTCGATTGATAATCCAGATTTCGCCATTGATCTGTTCCTTGGGCTGCATAAAGGCGATCGCTATATTAGCAATCGTCAAAAAAACAACTAACAGTACAACCCAAATAAATGTACGCGGAGATGATTGGGCGATCGCGTCTTTTTTCCCTGCTTTAGAATTCATAGGCATAATTTAAAGCATAAAGGGCGCTTCGCGCCCTTTATGCAATTTAGTCATGATCAATGGGAATACCAAACTGAAACCAATGGCGCTTGCGTTTGGCAAAGAAATTGCCGAACTGTAACCGATAGACTTCATCCTCATCTTGGGTTTCTAGATCTAAATCTGATAGGGCATAACCTGAGCAAATAAGTGCGTATCCTTCATCTTGTAAGGTTTTGGATAAACCGATTACCTCATGTTGATCGATTTGCCCTGACTTGACCCGCATCGCGCAAGCTGTACAAGCACCATTCAAGCAGGAAAAAGGCAGTTTAATACCTTGATCTTCTAAAGAGTCAAGAATATAGCGATCGCCTTCGATATCAGCTTCATAGAGTTTATCGTTTTGGCGATCGTGAATGCGAATGTGGTAGGACATAGGTTTTATACACGAGTAGGAATCATGCCTGTTAGTCGAGCATAATCAAATAAACCACCCGCATCAATGACGGGGCGGACATCTCCAAGAGACTTGAGTGAATAAGTTTCTCCAGTCGTCTCATTAATAATTAGGTCATTGTCAAAATCAATGGTTGCTTCTTCACCAGTTTTAAAGTGAGCAACCAAGCGATCCTCTGACTCCCAAGGATATAGCTCACCTGTCGCCGTACAGTTACGAAAGAAAATTCTGGCATAGGACTGGGCAACCACTGCCTCTAGACCCGCAGCACCAAGGGCGATCGGTGCATGTTCTCGCGAAGAACCACAGCCAAAGTTTTCACCAGCCACAATGATCGAATAAACTGTTTTGCTCTCACCTTCAGCAATAAAGCGATCGTAGCGATCGGGTAGTCCAATCATCGCATAGCTACCCAATTTTTCATACTCATCGGGCTTAGATGGTACAAGTGTGAGATATTCCGCAGGAATAATTTGGTCAGTATCGATATTGTCATCCAATACAAATACCTTACCTTTAATTGTTTTACTCATAATCTTCGCTTATAAACTACTGGCTAAACAGCTAATCAAAACCCAATTTTTTGTGGCGCGGCAAAGCCGCGCCACAAAAAATTGGTTTGGAGCTAATCAAAATAAAATAGAGTGACAACCTTTCGTTGCTCCTCAGCATCCTGACAGGTTTGTAATAGAGTCTCACTGCCATGAAACGCAAAGCAAATCAGTTGCTGACACTTGGAAATGATTTCTTGATTACAACGGCTACTTGCTTCAGCTAAAGGCAACGTATCATTTTCACTATGCTCAATTAAATGAATCACATTTTCTAGCTGTTCGCGAGATTCATAGGGCTGTTTATCAAGGCTTTGAGGCAAAATTACGGTCAACAAATTGGGGTCGGCTCGCAAAGCTCCCCGAATCGCAGCAAAATTTGTACCTGTTGCCCCAGAGGTAATAATACTGTTGCCAGATAGAGCCAAGGCATAGCTGAGCAGTTCGATCAGCAGTTGGTGAGTTAATGGCACATGGCGGGAGCCTAAAAACGCAATTCGCTTTGAGCCTTGCTGCTGTATCGTGGCTAGCTCTTGCAAAAAGTCGTCTAGCTTGGGTAGATTAATTGACTGAGTCAAACAAATCCCTCTCGATTACTACTTACTGAACGAATACTTACACAATATCACTTAACCCTAGAGAAGCAAACTATAGAGTTAATCAAGATGCGACTGTCCTGAAATATATATAGCGATCCTAAATGGGTTGTGAGAGTGCGCCCCGAAGGGGCGCACTCTCATAACCCTTCAAATCTTACAAATCATTTAGGATCGCTATATATAAATTAACGTGAGTTCGATATAGCCATTTGCGGCGTGCGAAGCACGCCGCAAATGGCGAAAAAAGGTAAGAATCGCTTAGCGATTCTTACCTTTTTTCGCTTTCGTCGAACTGACGTTAAATTAATATTGTTTTCACTCAAAGTCCAAATAAAATAAAGGCGGCTCTTTGCGCCGCCTTTATTTTATTTGGACTGTCATGTTCAAACCACTACAGCATTGAGGGGTTGAATTGTGATATTTGTCTCTAAGAAATTATGGTGGGTTACTTGGCTACTGACAATCTCAAAATTGAGGAAGGAAATTTTGGGGAGCTTTTAGCGATTTATCGCTTGTTACCAAATTTTAAGCGAGAACTAGCGATCGATCGCGCGATCGCGGCTATTACCCTTGAACCCGAAGAAATTAATCTGGCTCTGCAACAATTTCAGCAGCGCTATAAGTTAGTTTCGCAAGAAGCTATTCAAAATTATTGTCAGGCTTATAGTCTTACTGACGAGCAACTAAAGGCGATCGCCCTACGTGAGTTTAAGGTCGAAAAATTTAAGCATCAGACTTGGGCAAATCGTCTCGAATCAACTTTTCTAAATCGTAGAACCAGCTTAGATCGCGTGATCTATTCGCTGATTCGCCATAAAAATCCTGAGATCTTGCAAGAACTATTTTTTCGGATTCAAGATGGTGAACAGACTTTTGCAGAGATTGCAGCTCAATATTCTCAGGGTGTAGAAGCGCAAACAGGTGGCATGATTGGACCACTATTGCTTAATAAACTGCCTCCCGCGATCGCGGAAAGATTGCGGCATAGTCTTCCCCAGCAAGTCCATCCACCTTTTCCTTTAGAAGAATGGTTTGTGATTTTACGACTAGAAAAGTTTGTGCCTGCTCAGTTTGACGATCAGACAACTCAACTGCTTCTCAACCAACTTTTTGAAGAGCTTTTACAAGAAGAAAATTCGCCGAAAAAATCCTGATGATGATTAAGAACCCATTTAAGAATTACTTTCTGCGGTCAAAAGTTCTAAGAGATCCCCCTCAATCCCCCTTAAAAAGGGGGAAGAATTTGAATTCTCCCCCCTTTTTAAGGGGGGCTGGGGGGGATCTAGACAATTCTTAAATGATTTCTAAACATCCTTATATTTCTCTTTGAAAATCATTATTTTTACAACCCTGTTTTTGCTCCTTAAGCTCCTTATAAGTTAACGACTATGTTTGCCAACAGTAATGCTATCCAAGATCTCATTGAGCGTATCCCCCTATTCCAAAATCTTGAGCTCTTGATCGTCAAAGAAATAAGCGATCGCCTTCAGCCCTTGCGCTATCGGATGGGACAGTTGATACTGCGTCGAGAGACTATGCCAGCGCAAGTATTATTTCTATGGGAAGGGCAAGCAAGGCTATTGGCTCAAATACCAAAGGCGACATCACCTAGGACTCTAGAAACCCTCAAAACTGGCGCGGCAATCGGATGGGCGAGTTTGATCCGTGATTTGCCCTGCGAAACGGCGATCGCTTCTGTTGAAAGTACTTTTTTATCCTTAGATGCCACAGATTTTTTACAACTTTGCGATCGCTATCCTACTTTTAAGAAGGCTTTTATCTCCCAAGTTTCACCAGCAGAAGTATTTGATCTATTTGCGATCGAGATGGATCGCCGTGCTCAGTCTCCTAAAGATTTTATAGAGCAGGCTCGTAATGCATGGCAAGATGCGCGAGTTCTGACTTTACCTGAGGGGAAAAATTCAATTCCGCCGCTTGATCCTGATTTTGTGTGGCTCGTTAGCGGTGGACAAAATATCACAATTCCTTTGGGAACAAGAGTTGAACCAAATCGCACTGTTTTTGAGATTCCAGAGTCTAGCTATTTGCGTTTAATTGGCTTGCGCGATGATTTTGCCGTTGCTACGGAAATAGTGACCGAATTACCAGCCCATCCTACCGCCTTCGATATTCCCTATGCTCCTGATTTGCCGACTGTTAGCGATCGCGGCGATCATAAGCCTCAAGACTATCCATATATCTATGGGCGTGGTCCCATTGATGCTTCAGTGGCTTGTTTTGAGATGTTAGCTAAATATTGGAGTATGCCCTTTAATCGACATGTGATCAAACGAGCGATCGTTAGTCAATATGATCGTTCTCAAAGCATCTCTTTGCAGTTATGCGGCATGATCGCTGAGCTAATGGGACTAAATGGACAGTTGGTAACGATTCCTGCGAGTGCCATTAGTCAGGTTCCCACGCCAGCTTTATTACCTTGGCAAGATACCTTTGCGGTGCTTTACAAAACTAGCGATCGCGAACAGGTACTAGGTATTCCTGAACAGGGAATTGTCTTTAAGAAAACTGCTCAATTTGCCGATCTTTGGGGCGAATCGGGACAGATTCTGCTAATTCTACCGACTAAGGATACTCCCCAGCAAAAATTTGGTCTATCTTGGTTTTTGCCATCCCTCAAGCGTTATCGCAATCCCTTAATTACCGTTTTGGTTGCCTCCTTCTTTGTGCAGTTATTGGGACTGGCAAATCCTCTGATCACCCAAGTAATTATTGATAAAGTAATTCTGCAAAATTCTCTGCCATCTTTAAATATTCTAGGCATCCTGCTCTTAACGATCGCTTTCTTTGAAGCCTTAATTACTGCACTGCGAACCTACTTGTTTGTAAATACAACTAATCGCATTGACTTAACCCTCGGTTCCGAAACCATTGATCATCTGGTCAGATTACCTTTGCGCTATTTTGAGAAGCGATCGGTGGGGGAACTATCGAGCCGTATCGGTGAACTGGAAAATATTCGTCAATTTTTGACAGGAACAGCCCTTACCGTTGTTCTTGATGCGGTATTTTCCTTCGTCTATATCGTGGTGATGATTTGCTATAGCTGGCTCTTGACTTTGGTAGCATTGGGAACCGTACCATTGTTTGCACTACTGACCTTTATCGTTGCCCCGATCGTCAGGACGCAGCTTCGCAGTAAAGCTGAACGTAATGCTGCAACTCAGTCCTATTTAGTGGAAGTTGTTTCAGGTATTCAGACTGTTAAGGCGCAAAGTATCGAGTTGCAGTCACGGTGGGAATGGCAACGTCGTTATGCCCGCTATGTTTCCGATGGATTTAAGACTGTCGTAACTTCCACAACTGCGGGTTCCATGAGTCAGTTTTTAAATCAGTTCTCTAACCTATTTCTGCTATGGGTTGGCGCTTTCTTGGTTCTAGATGGCAAGCTATCTCTAGGACAGCTAATCGCGTTTCGGATTATTGCGGGTTATACGACATCGCCTCTTTTACGTTTGATTCAACTTTGGCAAAACTTCCAAGAAACCGCCCTTTCATTGGAACGCCTCAGCGATATTATTAATCATCCCCAAGAACAAGAAGAAGCAGGTCGGCGCAATATTCCAATGCCTGCAATTAAAGGAGCAGTGCGCTATGAGAATGTTAATTTCCGTTTTAATCCCAATGGACCTTTGCAGCTAAATAACGTTAATTTAGATGTTCCTCATGGTCAATTTGTCGGCGTTGTCGGTACTAGTGGAGCGGGTAAAAGTACCCTGACTAAGTTAATGTCGCGGCTCTATGAACCTGAGGCTGGTCGAATTTTTATCGATGAGTATGATATTGGCAAAGTAGAGCTTTATTCATTGCGGCGACAGATAGGTGTCGTTTTGCAAGATACCTTGCTATTTGATGGCACGGTGCAGCAAAACATTGCGTTGACCAATCCTGATGCTACGCCCGATGAGATTGTGGCTGCCGCACAAACTGCTTGCGCCCATGACTTCATTATGCAACTCCCTCAAGGTTACGAGTCACGGGTAGGGGAGCGGGGAGCTTCTCTTTCTGGTGGACAAAGACAAAGGATTGCGATCGCTCGTACTATTCTGCAAAAACCGCAATTACTGATTCTTGATGAAGCGACTAGCGCTCTTGATTACAATACTGAGCGTCAGGTCTGTCTAAATCTTGCTGAGGAGTTTCGCGGACGCACGGTTTTCTTTATTACCCATCGCCTTGCTACGATCCATAGTGCTGACTTGATTTTGTTGATGGACAAAGGAAGGGTTGCTGAACAGGGAACTCATTTAGAGTTAATGGCTTTGCAAGATCGCTATTTCTGTTTATATCGCCAACAAGAAGCAGCAGGTGATTCTTAAAACCCATTTAAGAATTACTTTCTGGAGCTAAAAGCTCTAAGAGATCCCCCTCAATCCCCCTTAAAAAGGGGGAAGAAGAAAATTCTCCCCCCTCTTTTTAAGGGGGGCTGGGGGGGGATCTAAAGCAATTCTTAACAGGCTCAAGTCCAATCATCACTTAAGACCAACCATAAAATAAAGGTAAAAAGATCATGACAAATAATAACGGCAATCAACCAACTCCAAAATTAGCAAAGATCTCTCCCGAAGATATAGTCTCCAATGATGTTCTGGAGAAACCTACTAGCGCGATCGTCAAAAAAAGTAATTTCGATCAACCCCTAGCCTTAAGCCAGTCACCTAAATGGATTCCTGCGATTTTATGGACATTAGTTGGCTCAGTGACGGTGGCAATTATTTGGGCTTCCGTCGCAAAAATCGAAGAATCAATCCCTGCTCAGGGTAAACTCGAACCACAGGGAGCAGTTAAGGAAGTACGTATTCCTGCTAATGGTGTACTTAAGGAAGTATTGATTAAAGATGGACAGAAAGTCAAAGAAGGCGAAGTACTATTGCGAATTGATGAAACTGTAGCGAAGTCTCAGCTTGAATCATTGCAAAAATTACGCAAAAATCTCCAGCAAGAAAATCAGTTTTATCGCGAAGTCCTTAATGGGAAAACTTCAGGAATTGATGGAGCAACAGTGAGTGCTGTCCCTGTAGAATTTTTTGCCCTAGCTCGAAATCGCGAAGCCTTAATGACAGAAATGGAACTGTATCGGATGCAGGTTAATGGGAGTGGTGCAAATTTAACAGGCGATCAGCAGGATCGTCTCATCGCTTCAAGAGCAGAACTAGACTCTCGATCGCAAGCTGCTGAAGCAAGTATTGCTCAATCGCTCGAACAGTTAAATCAAACTCGGATTAACCGCGCTAGCAAAGCAAACACCTTGGCGATCGATACCAAAATTCTTGGCGATCTGGAAGCTGCTGTTAAAGAAGGAGCGATTTCCCGTGTCCAATACCTCAAACAACAACAACAGGTAATCGCTTTGGAGTCAGAAATTCAGCAGTTGTCACTGGAAGAGCAGCGAATTCAGTCAGCGATCGCAGAGGGACAAGCGCGACTGAATAATACCTTTGACATTACCCGCAAGGAATTGACTAGCCAAATTGCCGACAATACAAAACGTATTGCCGAAATCGATAGTCAATTTACCAAAGCCCTAGTGGACAATACTAAGAGACTTGCAGAAATAGAAGGTCAAATCCAGCAAGCAGAAGTGATCCTCAAAAACCAAGAGCTCCGCGCACCAGCATCTGGCACAGTATTTGACCTGAAAGCAGGGCTGGGATATGTAGCAAACCCGAATGCTGGAGAAGTTGTCTTAAAAATCGTGCCAGATGAGATGCTCATAGTGAAGGTGTTTATTGGCAATCAAGACATTGGTTTTGTGAAAGAAGGAATGGCGGTAGATGTCAGAATTGACTCTTTCCCTTTCACCGAGTTTGGCGATGTGAAAGGCAAATTAATCTCGATTGGTTCCGATGCTTTACCCCCTGATCAAGCCAATCCGACCTATCGATTTCCTGCAAAGGTGCAGCTTGAGAAGCAATACCTAGAGACGAATGGACGCAAAATTAATTTGCAGTCAGGCATGTCTCTAACTGCAAATATCAAAATCCGCGATCGCACGGTCATGAGCCTATTCACAGATTTCTTTGTCACAAATACCGAAAAACTTAAATTTGTCAGATAAAAGTACTTGAGAAGTTTGATTTTTCAAATACCCTGACTGCTGACGGCAGTGATTGTTCTTGCAGACACTGAGTTTTGCACAGTCAAGTTTTAAAATGCAGTCTGAGCAAAGGCTTGGCGAGTGGTTGTGGTCATACGAGGATTAAAAAATGGAGTTAACTGCTTTATCTCAGGATCGATGGAAACGAGGTCAGTACCTTTGAAACGATTGCAGCAAGGGCAAGCTAAAGCTAGATTTTCGTCTTCGGTAATGCCATCGTGCTTTTCAGCAATGATATGTTCTATTTCAAAAGTAAAGAATGAAGCTGCTTGAGGATATTGACAATACTCGCACTGTTCTTCAGCGCGTTGGGTGACTAGCCGACGCAGGGGAACTGATACGTAGCTCATGCTGATTTCTGTAATTGCCTATATGCATGGGCTTTAGATAATCTTACCCAATGCTCTAAGAGCAAGTAGCGATCGAGTTCAGATTCTTCAGTTTTTCACCGAGGCGATCGGGGACTTCTAGGATAATTTGCATTGGCTATGATTTGATGAATGTGAGTTGTGTTTATTGTAGCAAGCTCGTTATGGGCGATCGCCAAATCTATATTTGACTTATTATATAAAATTTTATATAATTCGGTGGCATTTAGGTATATGTAATCCAAAACTATGTCGATCAAGTTTTACGAAAGTCCGTTTCATGCGATCGAGGAGCCTGAAGTTGCTAGTAAGTCGGTTTTGAAGGCTGACTTGACCATCATGATTAGAGACATAATTGATCATAGAGGTTGGACACAAAAGGAATCGGCTGAAAGGTTAGCAGTTACTCAGCCTCGTGTGTCGGACATTGTGAATGGAAAAATTGATAAGTTTACTTTGGATATGCTTTTTTCAATGTTGGATAAGCTCGGATTTAGGACTGAGTTTACTTTTAGCAGTTTAGAAAGTGCTTCTATTAAAATCCAAACAAGAGATTTAGCTAAAGCCGCTTAGGAATATATCCCAGATTTATTTTGAGGTAGGCAATTTTAGGTATTGATTGAAAGGTTCAAGTTTTACAATAGTATTGAAAGCCGTGAGAGCAGGAAACCAGTTATGGCGACTTTATTTCGGTTTCATCCTCAAAAAGCTGTTGAAGCCGCAGCAATGTTTTTAAAGTTGCATGGTAAGCCTATGAAATATCTAGGTTTATTGAAGATGCTTTATATTGCCGATCGCATAGCTTTTTTGGTAGAAGTTTATTTCTGTCCGTGATGTCAACCACAATGTCTATCTGTTAGTCGATCCTAGCACTGACGATCTTTGTGAAGAAGAAGAGGAAATCATCCAAGAGGTTTATCAAACTTTTGGGCATCTTAATCCCTTTGATGTTGCCGAATGGACGCACGATCAACCTGAATGGAAAGATCCCGATGGTTCGCGTATTCCGATTGTGGTTGATGATGTGCTGAGGTTTATGGGCAAGACTATTGAGGAGATTGCGGCGATAAGGCAAGAGGCAGCAAGAGAGGCTTATTTGGATGAGGTTTTGAGTGCGGAATGATTGGTAAGTTTATGTTCATTGGCTGTTAGAAACTATTTAAGAATTGTCTAGATCCCCCCCAGCCCCCCTTAAAAAGCAGGGAGAATTTAATCCTTCCCTTTTTAAGGGGGATTGAGGGGGATCTCTTAGAGCTTTTGACCGCAGAAAGTAATTCTTAAATGGTTTCTTAGATAGGATGTAGAATGGTGAATATAGTTAGCCAAAACATTATGAGGATTTGCATCTGTGATCGTCAAAGAGCTAGAAAAGCAACTTCTTGCCCTCAGACCTAGTGAAAAGGTGCAGGTGATTCAGTTACTTGCTCAAAGTCTTGGTAGCAATTGGCAGGGAATTGAAAAAACACCAAGGGTTTGTGGTGGAGAGGCTTGCATTGTGAATACCAGAATTCCTGTTTGGGTGCTGGTAGAGGCTCGCCGTCTTGGATATAGCGATGTTGATTTGTTAACGAGCTATCCAACGATTACGGCTACGGATTTAGCGAATGCTTGGGTATATGCGGCGGCTCATGCGGATGAGATTGATTTGGTAATTGAACAGAATGAGGCGGATTAGGGGATGGCAAGTTTTTATGCGGATGAGCAGTTTCCCTTTCAAGTTACGGAATTATTGAGAAATTTAGGGCATGATGTTTTGACGGTGCAAGAAGCGGGTAATGCTAATCAACGGATACCTGATGATCTGGTGTTGGCGTTTGCTGTAGGTCAAGAGCGATCAATTTTGACTGTCAATAGAATTGATTTTATCCGCTTGCATCGGCGTGATGATTCACATTGCGGGATTGTTGTTTGTACGAATAATCGTAATTGGGAACAGTTTGCGGCACGGATTGATGAGGCGGTGAGAGCAGAGAAATCGTTGCGGGGGAAGTTGATTCGGGTGGTACGTCCATCTGTTTAAATTAGCGATCGCCTTGTCATCTCATGGTTAAGTGCATAGGCGATCGCTAAATTTTGGCGGAATGCTGGAAGAGACGTAAGACAATTTGTTGCAATCTTATGTAAATTCATTCTATGGCTTAAATGCTATGACTTTTCAGACACTTCACGAACAAGTACTAACGCTTCCCGAAGATGATCGTTGGGAATTAATCGATATCTTAATGAAATCCCTGCGGTCAAAACCTCCATTGGTGAACAGATATAAGGGCATTGCATCAAGTTTAGTGGGTATTGCGAAGACTAATGCGCCTGCACCTACGGATGAAGAGGTTAAATCTATTTTAGAAACAAGGCTCTTGCAGAAGTAATGAAGGTCTTATTTGATACAAATGTTATACTAGATACGGTGTTGGCGCGTGTTCCCTTTATCGAAAATGCTGCTTATCTTTTCGAGGCAGTGGAACTAGGGAAGATTCAAGGGTTTATTTCGGCTATGACTGTTACAGATATTCACTATTTGGTAAAACGTCATACTAAAAGTGCGGAAATAGCGATCGCTACGATCTCGAAGTTATTGATTTTAATGGAAGTTTGTGCGGTAGCTCGTGGGGTAATCCAACAAGCGGTGGATTTGGGGCTATCTGATTTTGAGGATGCTGTGCAGGTTGCGGCGGCAATGAGGGCAGGTTTAAATGCGATCATTACTCGTGATGTTGCGGGTTTTGTTGGTTCTCCAGTTCCGATTATGTCGCCTGATGAAATGGTGAAACAGCTAAGTTAATTCATTGTAGTAAGCTTGTCAAAGGCGATCGCCTTGTCATCTCATAGGTAAGCGTATAGGCGATCGCTCCTACCTTGATGGGCGCACAACTCTAATAAGTTTACCTTGTAGAGATTCTTGAGTAGTGATCGCTTCATTAATTCGAGTTGCCATGCGAGGGCGATCGCTGTCGTTGGTACAGATAATAATTCCCAAATGTTCGGAACTAGCGCGATGTAATTTGATAAAGTCTAGGCGATTGATGGTGACGACTGCCCGATTGTTGCTAATTGCAAAGGCTAATACTTGATCGTCAGGAATGCCTAAGTTTGCATTGCCAGCTTCTTGGACTGTCAAAACGTCATGTCCTATATTCCGAAGTAGTTGGCTGACTAACCGTGGAAATTGCTCGTCTGCATATAGTCGTGCCATTGGTTAGGCTGCCTCGTTATTTGCAAGAATTACGGCAGCAATTTCTTCGGGATAGGCTTCGGCATAAGTCCATGCGTTGACGAGATCGGCGGCGGTGATGTGGGGATAGTCCTGTAGTAGTTGGGCTTCGGTGATGCCAAGTTGTTGGGCTTCGACTAGTAACCAAACTGCTATTCGGGTTCCTGCAATGCAAGCTTCACCACCACAAACACCTGCTGTTTTGGTGATGCCTTTGCCGCTTTTGCTTAAGGTTTTGGTGAGGCGTTGGACGATCACGGCTCGGTCGGCGAGTGATATGTTGAGAAATTGATGTTCGATTTCTTGAATGGTCATGGCGATTTCAGTTGATTAGAACTGTGTTTATTGTAAGCAATCTGGTGAAGGGCGATCGCCTTGTCATCTCATGATTAAGTGGATAGGCGATCGCTAACTAATTCTATAGTTCAATCAATCCTAAACTAATTTGAATTGCATTATCCACATACCCCATGAGGTGATCTGAGACGATACCCATTCTTTTGACTAAGCGTTGTTTATCAATGGAACGAATCTGATTGAGAAGAACTACGGATGTTACGGTTAGCCCACCTTCAGGAGGATTGATTAAAACTTCTGTGGGATATGTCACAGGGTCGAACTGGGATGTGATGGCAGCAACGATGGTGATGGGGCTGTATTGATTGGAAATGTCATTTTGAAGAATGAGGGCAGGTCTAGTTTTTTGAATTTCTGAGCCAATGGTAGGGTCAAAGTTAACCAAATAGATTTCGCCTCTCTTGGGAAATTCTATTTTCCGTTTTGCCATGATTCCTCATCGATATTAAACCAGTCTTGAGTAATCCCTAAGTCTCGATCTGCACGACGCAATGCGCCCTGTTTAAGCTTTTCCCGCAGATTTTTTTTTGCTTCGGCGTTGATGTAGTACTTAACGGCTTGGTCAATGAAGTGACTGCGATCGCCTTTTGGTGCGATGCGATCGAGTAGCTGTAGTGTTTCGTTGGGTAATGTGATGTTAATGCGTTGATACATATATGGGTACACATTGGCTATGTGTATTATGCTAACTCATATTGTTGGCTAAGGGTATAAGCGATCGCTAAATCTATATTTGACTTATTATATAAAATTTTGTATAATTTAGTAGTACTTATATGTAAAAAAATATGGCGATTAAGTCTTACGAAAGTCCGTTTCATGCGATCGAGGAGCCTGAAGTTGCTAGTAAGTCGGTTTTGAAGGCTGACTTGACGATCATGATTAGAGACATAATTGATCATAGAGGTTGGACGCAAAAGGAAGCGGCTGAAAGGTTGGCGGTTACTCAGCCGCGTGTATCTGATATTGTGAATGGAAAAATTGATAAGTTTACTTTGGATATGCTTTTTTCCATGTTAGATAAGCTCGGATTTAGAACTGAGTTTACTTTTAGCAGTTTAGAAAGTGCTTCTATTAAAATCCAAACAAGGGATTTGGCTAAAGCCGCTTAGGAATATATCCCAGATTTATTTTGAGGTAGGTAATTTTAGGTATTCATTGAAAGGTTAAAGTTTTATAATAGTATTGAAAGCCGTAAGAGCAGGAAACCAGTTATGGCGATTTTATTTCGGTTTCATCCTCAAAAAGCTGTTGAAGCCGCAGCAATGTTTTTAAAGTTGCATGGTAAGCCTATGAAATATCTAGGTTTATTGAAGATGCTTTATATTGCCGATCGCATAGCTTTAGAACGTATAGAACAAACAATTACTGGAGATTGTTATTTCTCGATGGATTATGGTCCTGTTCTGAGTGGTGTGTATGATCTGATTAAAGGAAAGTCTGTTGATGGGGCTTTGCCACTTTGGAAACAGTTTATTTCTGTCCGTGATGTCAACCACAATGTCTATCTGTTAGCAGATCCTAGCACTGACGATCTTTGTGAAGAAGAGGAGGAAATTATCCATGAGGTTTACCAAACTTTTGGGCATCTTAATCCTTTTGATGTTGCCGAATGGACGCACGATCTACCTGAATGGAAAGATCCTGATGGTTCGCGTATTCCGATTGTGGTTGATGATGTGCTGAGGTTTATGGGCAAGACTATTGAGGAGATTGCGGCGATAAGGCAAGAAGCGGCAAGAGAGGCTTATTTAGATGAGGTTTTGAGTGCGTAATGACAAGCATCAACGTTAATTTGGGTGATGCTTTTTTGTTAGAGACACCTCCGAACGATCAACATCTTTATATTATATTGCGATCGCTAAAACCTCTGCCGATAAATACTTATTTGTGAATGTGACTACGCGCAGAGCCAAATCTGATCTTAGTTGTATTCTTCAACCTGATACAGAAGGTATTCCCAATTTTGTTAAACGGGAGTCGGTGATAAATTATCTGGATGCTCGTGAGATGGATGTTGAGCAGTTGGCTAGGGTGATCTGTGTGGGTAGCCGTGTACCAAAGTGTCGTTTTTCTCCTGCTGTTCTGTCGCAAATACAGCAAGGTGGGGTAGTTTCCAAACGTTTACCAAAAGTATATAAAAATGCACTTAGGAAGTTTTTAGAAATTTCTTAACATTTTGTCTGATTGTAAGAAGGCGATCGCCTTGTCATCTCATGGTTAAGCGTATAGGCGATCGCTAACTAATTCTATAGTTCAATCAATCCTAAACTAATTTGAATTGCGTTATCCACATATCCCATGAGGTTATCGGAGACTACACCCATTCTTTTGACTAAGCGTTGTTTATCAGTAGTTTTTTATCTGCTATTTTGTCGCAAATATGACAAGGTGAGTTAGTTTCAAAACATTTAGCAAAAGTGTGTAAAAAAGCGCTTAAAATTATGATATCTTTATGAAAAGAGGTTCGTTATCAATCAATTCAGTCGTTAAGTGCGTTTCCGTCGAATATAATTCACTTCAAATCAAGGTAAAAAAATGCTCAAAAGTTTTAAGGTTATCAGAGGAGTTGGTGCTTTTAAAAATTTTGAAAACCCTAAGTCAAAAGTTGAATTTGCTAAAAATACCATTATTTACGCCTTGAATGGTTACGGAAAAACTACTATCGCTGCAATTCTAAAATCTCTTGGTAGTCGTGATTCCACAAAAATCTTAGAACGCAAATCTTTGCAGAATGCGAATGATGCTGTAATTGAACAAGAGATAGTTTTATCTTATGTTAATAGTACTGCCTCCTCTATTTATAAAAATGGATGGAAGCATAATGGAATAGCTTATCCTCCTGAGATTCTAGTTTTTGATCAGCAGTTTGTATATGATAATCTTTTTGTTCAAAGGGTTGAGTCGGGACATAAGCAAAGCGCCAATTCAAGGATGAAATGCAACGGGTTCTGATGAAGCAAAGAATACTTCGTAAGGAGTACGATAGTCAAGTGATTTTCTGGGTCTGTGATTGATCAAATTCACTGCCTTCTGAAAGTCCTCTTC
>NZ_JAYGIF010000102.1:0-53658 GCF_034931345.1 Pseudanabaena sp. CCNP1317
CTTGGTGTCTATGGTGCGGTGGAACCACTCTGACCCATCCCGAACTCAGTTGTGAAACGCTGTCACGGTGAAGATACTTTAGGGGTAGCCCTACGGGAAAATAGCTCGATGCCAAGCTTAATCTTAAAAAGAAAGACAGGTAATTAATTTTACCTGTCTTTCTTTTAGTTTTAGTTTTACTCTTACTCTATTGCTTTCCAAGCTCAAACTTTTATACAGGGTTTACTACAGTACAAAGCACTGTAAGATAACAACTACACCTTGGAGCATTCAACTTTGCTCTATTTTTTGCTATGACGATCGCCATGACACTTAATGACGACCTAACTATCTTAGATATTGAATCAAATCCATTAAGTCCATTGGATTTGCCACCTGAAGATGAAATACCTCTTCCAGATCCTGATGAGATGTTAGTACTACTTAACTCAGTAACCGTTCTAGAAAGGATGCAAGCTGCAAGAGCTTTTTGTGAATTAGAAGATCAAAGGGCAATACCGCGTCTTATCGAATTGCTACAAGACGAATGTCCTCTAGTAAGAGTCAGCGCTGCCTATGCTCTCGGACGGAATAAGAGCGATGAAGCAATTAAGCCTTTAATTGATCAACTCAAACAAGATTGGAATGGATACGTTCGCAAAGGCATTGTTTGGGCTTTGGGAACTTGTCGCGCTACGCTAGGGTTAATGTCGCTTATTTCTGCTCTGAAGTATGATATTACGGCAGTACGTCTATGGGCAGCTAGTGCGCTTGGACAATTAGGCGATTTACAAGCAATTGAGCCTTTAACGGAAGCATTAACAAAAGATTCCATGTCTGCTGTGCGTGGGAATTGTGCATGGTCACTGGGTAAACTAATTGTGCAAATGCGTCGCGACTTTGATACTCAAAATGAAATTTATCATGATGCGGTTGATGCATTGATTTATGCATTAGATGATGATGACCTCAGTGTACAGACTGATGCTAGAAATGCATTGCGTAAACTGGGTGAACCGCGTGGCTTAAAGGTGCTAGATCGGATTGAAATGGATCAAGGTTATTGCGAATTTTAAATTGCAAATTTATTGGGAGCATTATAGTTATCTTGCTAAATTTGTGGGAAAAAGCTTTGACAATAGCGCGATCGCTGCTATAGTTAGTAACTGCATATATTAAATATGTTCTCGCGAATGTAGTTTAGTGGTAAAACCTCTGCCTTCCAAGCAGATGTTGCGGGTTCGATTCCCGCCATTCGCTTAAAATAAAAAAAGCTTCACATAGTGAAGCTTTTTTTATTTGATCAGATCGCGAATTACAATACTGGCTAGATTTAAGCCAAACAGAGCAGGTAAATAGGAAATCGTTCCGTAATACGATCGCTTAAAATTACTGCCATCGGTTAATTGTAGTGACTCCCGATTTACTAACTCTTCAGAGTAAACTGCGATAATGTTGGCATCGGCAAAACCCTTGCGACGTAAACCTTTGCGAATTTTGTAAGCAAATCTACAGCAATCAGTTTCAAAAATTGGTGCAATTCTTACCTTCTGGGGATCGACTCGACCACCAGCACCCATGCTGCTAGCCACTTTTACGCCATTGGTGGCGGCGGCACCAAGGAAATAAAGTTTGGGTTGCAGACTATCAATGCAATCTAGCACCCAGTCAAATTTAGTTGTTACTAGCTCCATCATTAAGTCTGGAGTCAGAAATTCTTTAATAACCGTTAATTGCATGTCTGGATTGATGTCATGCATTCTTGCTGCCATCACATCCGCCTTATGAATATCGATAGTGCTATTAAGCGCTACGATCTGACGGTTTTTATTGGAAGGATCAACGCGATCGCCATCGACAATAGTCATCTGTCCAATTCCAGCACGGCACAAGAACTCTGCGGCAAAACTCCCCACCCCGCCCATGCCAACGACTAAAACATTGGCACGTTTGAGCTTATTTAATCCGTCTGCACCAATTAGTAATTCTGTACGTTGTAACCAATCTGTCATGACAAAAATAAATGTGTAACTTTATCTAATAGAGTCGATACTTGGCGCTGCATCTACTCTTAATATGAGAAATAGAATACCTTTTGAGTCTTTAACTATGACTTTTCCTTCTCATGCGGCCCTAACCAAGGCTGAATTACTTGATCGTTATGCTAAAGGCGATCGCAACTTTGAGCAATCACATTTACAGGACACAGATATGCAAGGCGTATCATTGCATGGTATTGACCTCAGTGAATCAATCTTGACTCACATTAACTTTAGTGGTTCGGATTTGCGTGGGGCTGATCTTGGATGGGCAGATCTTAGTCGTGCTAATCTCGAAAAAGTAGATTTTCGGGGTGCAATTTTAACCAGAGCTGATTTAAGCTATGCTAACTTAAGAGGTGCAAACCTTCTGAAAGCTGATCTTAGCTTAGCTAAATTAGATCATACAAAATTGAGTGGAACTATCATGCCTGATGGTTCGGTTAATCAATAAAATCCGCACACTCTAAGTGATCAAAAAACTAACAACATCAGGGGATGTCAAAGTATCCCTCTGTTGTTGTCAATTGTTAACAAGGCATTTTTTACTTGAGTTTTTTCTTGATAAAGTCAACGAGTTGTTGGAATTGCTTCTGCTGAGATGCTATCTGTTGTTCTAACAGCTTTTGCTTAGTTTCTAATTCTTCGATGCGTTTAATGAGAGGGTCATCATTTCGTTCTTGCAAAAGTTCATCATTAGGTGTGCCTCGATCTAAGAGAGAGATAGGAGGACGCTTTTGTACTAAGACCATTGCTCGTTTGATCGCTGTGATCAACTCTTTCTGCTCAAAAGGTTTTTCAATAAATACTAGATATTTATCTTCAAATGGCTCTGCAATCTTACTGGTTACCTCTTCCTTTCGTCCAGACATCAAAACTAGGGGGATACGGCTAAGCTCGGCACTTTGCTGCAAAGTTTCATAAACCTCAAATCCACTCATCCGAGGCAGTAAAAAATCTAGCATGATCATCCAAGGCTTTTCTTTCTGGATCATCTCCAGCCCTTTGATGCCGTCGGCGGCCTCTAGCACCTCAAAGTTTGCTGGCGGGAGCATGTCACGCACCATGTTACGGATTACGCGACTATCATCAATTACTAGTATTTTGTGAGCTGCCACTGCTGATAACCCCTCAG
Source organism: Pseudanabaena sp. CCNP1317 (assembly GCF_034931345.1). Classification (NCBI taxonomy): domain Bacteria; kingdom Bacillati; phylum Cyanobacteriota; class Cyanophyceae; order Pseudanabaenales; family Pseudanabaenaceae; genus Pseudanabaena; species Pseudanabaena sp. CCNP1317. Next base: position 3,154 of record NZ_JAYGIF010000102.1, read on the forward strand.
TTATTTTGGTGAATAGAGATTTAGCTTGATTAGCTAGTTTTTTGGAAGATTACATCACTGTCACTGACAGAATAGTTGAAATTCTAAACGACAATGATAGCAAGCATATTTTAGTTTAATTAGACATTGTAATTAGCGATCTATTTTGGCTTGTATTAAATAGAAGCTTAGCAAGTAAATAAAAGCTTACTAGTTTTTTGTTAGATTTAGCTCTTAAACCCGCAATAATTTAGCATACAGCTACCCAAAAATTAGAGAATATCTCCTCATAATGGGATGGTAATTTTTAATAAAAAAAATCAGATTTGACGAAAGTCCAACATTGGTGAGCTTTCATCAAATCTTTAGTACAATGCTTTGCACTCAAACCCAAACCAAGAAAACTTTCAAAAGTGTTGCTTTGCAACACTTTTGAAAGTTTTCTTATGTTCGTTTTATTGGTAATTGCTGTAAAGCCCAGATTTTTTATGGTGCAGCTTTGCTGCACCATAAAAAATCTGGGCTTTATTTTGATGTGTGTCCTTTAATTTGGGTTTGCCAACAATAGCTGATGTTGATCCCTTGACTTGGTCTGTATAATCTCAAGTACAAAGATCGGGCATGGTTTAACTATGCATAGATTTTTTAGAATATTTAAGCGATCGCCCCATGCTAAAACTGCCAACTAAACCTAACCCAACCTTAATTAATCCAAGCCCCAAGAAGACTTCTGATGATAATGTACCAAATGGGCAAAAGTCAGTAATTGTTAAATTAGAAAATGTTCGCAAAACTTACACAAATGGTGCTGTCGGCTTACGCGACGTTAGTTTGGAACTCTATAAAGGTGACTTTAAATTTATTACAGGGCATTCGGGATCGGGAAAATCAACCTTACTGAAATTGTTGTATGGCGCTGAACAGGCTACAGATGGCGATGTAATTGTGAATGGGTTTAACCTAAATAATTTAAAAGGTAACAATCTTGCTATGTTACGCCGCAAGATTGGCATAGTCTTTCAGGATTACAAGCTTGTACCGCGCCGCACTGTCTCTGAAAATGTTGCTTTTGTCCTGATGGCTCAGGGGTATACCTACAAGGAAATCCAACGACGTGTGCAACCTGCGCTCAAAATGGTGGGGCTAATGCATAAGGCTGATTGTTTTCCTGAAGAGTTGTCTGGTGGGGAACAGCAACGGACAAGCATTGCAAGGGCGATCGTGAATACACCACCGTTAGTTCTGGCGGATGAACCAACGGGCAACCTTGATCCTGATAATGCTTGGCAAGTAATTAAAATCTTGAAAAAGCTGAACTCTTTTGGGGTGACGGTGCTTTTGACTACTCACGATGAGCAGTTGGTCAGAGCCGCTAACCATCCTGTCTTGAATTTGCAAAATGGTTACATCGTGTAATTATTGAGCGCAGGCTTTGCCTGCGCTCAATATAAATATTGAATACAAAAATGGTACAAAACGTCGTTCGCTTCTTTACTAAAATCGACTATCTGCTACGCGAGACTTTTTTAGGATTGCGGCGTGGCGGATGGATGAATTGGGCTGCTATTAGTACGGTGGCTGTGTTGTTGTTTTTGTTTGGCGCAAGCTTACAGATCTCTTGGCAACTGGAAAATGTATTAGGGCAACTAGGCAGTCAGTTAGAAATCTCGGTTTATTTGGATGAAAATGTGGTTGGTGAGTCGATGCAACCGCGCTTGCTGCTAGTGGATGGTGTTGCTGCTGCAAAGCTAATTCCTAAAGAAGATGCATGGGAAAATTTGATGAAGGATCTGGGTAAAAATGATCTTAATCAGGCAACACAACAACTTGGTGGCAATCCTTTAGTGGATGAGTTTAAGGTGCGGGCTGTGTCTAGCGATCGCGTGCCTGATATTGCCAAGCGGATCTCTGGCTTAAAGGGGGTCAATGAGGTTTGGTATACCAATGAAGTGGTGGAGCGCATCGGTCAACTCCGTCGCGCTTTGAGTAATAGCAGTGTGGCGATCGTGGCAATTTTTACGGTGATTGCGATCGCGGTTATTACGACGACGATTCGGCTAATTGTGTTGGCTCGACGGCGTGAAATTGAGGTAATGCAATTGGTGGGAGCTACGGCTGCATGGATTTATTTCCCATTCGTGCTGCAAGGCGTATTTTTTGGAGTTACGGGCGCTGGGACGGCTTATTTAATGTTGATGCTAAGTCTGAATCTTTTAGGTGATGCGATCATTAATCAACCTGAGTTAATTAAATCCCTAACTTTGGGTTTGACCACGGATTTGCGATCGCAACTGATTTTACCTGCAATATTAGTAGTCTTTGGTTCGGTGATAGGTGTATTAGGTAGTCTGCTAGCTGTACGTCGATTTTCTTTCAATTCATGAAGTTGGTTAGTCCTTCTGATTACTTATATCAATGTAAGTAAGTCTTACTTAGCACATAAAACCCAAAAGATGAGTGGCGGCGCTTCGCGCCGCCACTCATCTTTTGGATCAATTGCTGAGGCAATGCTTCTAGCGGACTCTACTATGCAATATGATATGATTCATCAAGTATGGGTATGTAGCTCAGTTGGATAGAGCATCAGATTCCGGTTCTGAGGGTCGGGGGTTCGAGTCCCTCCATACTCGTTGATAATCAAAGTAAATTTTGCTATGCACCGCAGGGCAAAATTTAAATGACAGCGTTTCACGCTGATGATAAAAATAAATCTTGCCGTGTAAAGCACAGCAAGATTTATTAGTAAACAAACTAAATTTTTAATCTATGGAACGTGGATTATTGTGGTTGCCGTTGCTGGTAGTGTTCTTTTGGCTGGCGTGGTCAGGATGGAATGAGTACCAAAAAATTGAGTCCTATAAACGTTGGGCTGAGCAATTTGAGCGTCATAAATATGACATCTATGCTGTATTGGGACAAAAAGGCGATCGCCTCACATGGGGACGACCAACCCGCAAAGATCCGCTAGATATTCAATCAGTTACTTTTCAAGACATTGCCCGTATTAGATTTCGGATTGACAGTAAGTTTTTTGATGCAAAAGATGCTGAATTTCCATTGAATGCTAAGAAAATTTCTCTGGAATTAGTGCTGAAAACGGGAGAAATGCCTAGCATTAGATTTACTGATATTGATATTGCAGCAGCTTGGTATCGCTTTTTGAGCGATCGCTTAGATGCTCTATAGCAACCCAAAAGATGAATGGCGGCGCGAAGCGCCGCCATTCATCTTTTGGGTTTTATATCATAAGCAAAACTTACATTGATCTAGCTCAACCTTAAGTTTTGTTAAGTCGATTTAAAGATTAATTTAACGATTTATGGTCGATCCAAGTATATTTACTTAGCTAAAGTTGATTCTTAACCTTGGTATAAACGTAACTTTAACTTCATCTCTTAGGCTTGAATCAAGTTGTGAGGGTTTACTTTGGAAGTTATTTTAGAAGTTACTTTAGAATTGGCAAAAGCGATCGCAGCTACATTGCTGTTACTTCTGCTAGGTGATTTCTTTTCAACATTTTTTTACCATGTTCCCGAACATGTTTTTGGTAAGTTTCACTCCATCGTGCATCATGGTAAAAACCGTAGCTTTCTACATTATGCAGTTTTGACCAAGAATCCTCTCGTGTTGCTAGATGGCATGTTAGGAGCAGTTCCTTACTTTATATTTACACCTTGGTTATGGCATTTATCAGCGATCGGTACGATTATTGGTCTGCTGTTGGGTGAGTTTCATGTGGTGTGGAGACATGTCTCAATCCTTGAATGGAAAACTCCAGAACCTTGGAAATCTTGGTGTGACTTGTTATTCATTACCACGCCTGAAAGACATTGGTTGCACCATCAAAATGCTTTTGCAGCCTATGGTGATATTTTCTCATTCTATGATTTTCCTGCTCAAAGGTGGTTAACTTTCTTGCGTTTTGTCCGCCGTAAATTTAAGCACTCAAATCAAATGTATGTGTAGACTCAATATTGTATCAAGCAGCTTAGTTTGATTGATGATTTTTGTAGAGTTAACTCATAAATTGCCACTATAAAAGATACTTCCTTCCTGAAAGATTAGACGTTGTGGCGCGAAGATCCACCTTAGTTAACGTGAGTTCGATATTGCCATTTGCGTCGTGCGAAGCACGACGCAAATGGCGAAAAATGGTAAGAATCGTTTAGCGATTCTTACCATTTTTCGCTTTTGTCGAACTGGCGTTAAGTTAGAAAGAGGGCTTGGAGACCAAGCCCCTACATATGTGTAAATGTAGGGGCTTGGTCTCCAAGCCCCAATCTCAGCGTTCCACTTTTGTCGAACTGACGTTTAGTTAAAACGTGAGTTCGATATTGCCATTTGTGGCGTGCGAAGCACGCCGCAAATGGCAAAAAATGGAAAGAATCGCTTAGAGATTCTTTCCATTTTTTGCTTTTGTCGAACTGACGTTAACCTACAGCAATTGCCGATCAAACGAAACACAATAAAAAATTTGAAAGCGTTGCTTTGCAACGCTTTCAAATTTTTTATTGGTTTGGGTTTGATCGCAAAGCGCTATAACTTGGTATTACGTGGGAAATACTTGCCCTAAAAGTTGCGATCGCTCTATGTATAGAGATATTTGAGAAACGATCGCCTTTAATAATTTCTCATCTAAATCTGAATAGGCAAGGGTAATTTCTTTGACATTATCTGATGTGATTGAAATATCTTGAACCTTACGATTTATTAACTGAAAAACGCCGCTTGTTCTTTTTTGCGAATCAAACATGGGAACAGCTAAAACTGAACGTGTGTGATATTCAATATCGTGATCAAAGGTCTTGTGATGTCGATATATGGCATCATCAGGGAGATCTCGCACATCAGATAAATTAAGCGTTTCACCTGTCATGGCAACATACCCGACGATACTATCTTGGTTGAGTGGCACGGCAAAGTTGACTAGTGAGCGATCGGGTTGAGAATCATTTTGAGAAACTTCAAAGCAGACTGTGTGGACTGGGGCAGAGCGATCAATTAAATAAATACTACCTGCATCACTTGCTGTCATTTTGCGAGTTGTTGCTAATACTGATTCTAAAAAAGTTCTTAGGTCATGGATGCTAGACAAAGATAAAGATACTGTCAACAGATCGTCAAGCAAGCACTTGTAATAACGCAATTGCTCTATTAATACCTGAGGATTCGAGGGGGAGATATCTTCAGATGGGTCTGGTTGCCAGCCTAAATCAGGAGTCATGGATGTCGCCAATATCTTTATAATGTCCCGCTCAGCACAAATAATACCAAATCTAAAAATGGCTCTGCCATTTTTAGATTTTAAAATCCTTACTGGTTTTGTTTTTAATTTATAAAAGTGTAACGACACTTTTATAAATTAAAAACAAATTCTTGAGATTTGAGTTTTAGCAGCACAAGCTATCCGAATAATACTAGCAAAATCACCTCAGAAAAACACTAAAAAAAGTAAATGGCAGTGCTAAGCGCTGCCATTTACTTTATTCTTCATCATCATCAAATTGCAGATCATCGATGGGATAAACATCTGGCCAAGCCGATGCACCATGCTCGTAAACATCAATGCCAATGCGGTCAGCTTCTTCACTGACTCGTAGTAGACCAACTGCTTTCAGTGGTACAAACATCAAAAATGAGAAGGCAACTGTAAAGAGAGCGATCGCCGCGATCCCACCAAGCTGTACGCCAAGCAAGTCAAAGCCGCCACCCAAGAATAATCCTGCTTTTTTGTTGATGGTCAGAGCGGGATGTCCTAACAAACCGACCGCGATCGTTCCCATCATTCCGCAAGAGCCATGTACTGCAAAAGCCCCCACAGGATCATCAATTTCAAACCACTCAATGATGTCCACGACGACGAGAACCATTACACCCGCGACTAAGCCAATCAGTGCCGCCGCCCAAGGCATAATATAGGCACAACCTGCGGTCACAGCTACTAAGCCTGCCAACGAGCCATTTAGTCCGCAGAATAAGTGCCATTGCTTAAATCGAAAGTAAATATAGAGCATGGCGGCTACTGCACCAGTCGAAGCTGCGAGGGTTGTATTTACCACAACTAAGCCCACTAGTCCTGTATTCTCTAAGGTCAGAGTTGAACCTGCATTGAATCCATACCAACCAAACCATAAAATCATTGTGCCAATTGTGGCATAACCAAGGTTATGGGCTGGAGGAATTTGTCCCCATACGCGATCGGGACGTGGACCGAGTAAGTATGCCCCAACTAGAGAAGTCCATCCGCCCACAGTATGGACAACGGCACTGCCTGCAAAATCATGGAAGTTGAGTTTGTTTAACCATCCGCCATTATTCCAAACCCAATGTACAACGATGGGATACAGCACAGCACCCATAATAAAGGCATAGATTAAATCGCCTTTAAATTCTGTCCGTTCCGCCATCGCTCCCGTGGTGATCGTACTTGCCGTTGCCGAGAAAGCGAACTGAAAAAAGAACAGCGTCAATGTGTTGATCGGGGCAGTGGAACCGCCCGAACCCATGGCATACTCGATCGCCCCATTATTTAAAGTAAAAGCATTACTTAAAAAGAAGCCATCTACTCCAAAAAATCCGTTACTAGTTGTGCCAAAGGCGATCGCAAAACCAGTAGTCCACCAAGCTAAAAGGGTAACAGCCGCATCAATAAAGTTCTCAGCAAGTGTATTTACTACCCCCGTCTGTCTGACTAGCCCAGCCTCTAGCATCGCAAATCCACATTGCATAAAAAACACTAAAAACCCCGTGATCAGCACCCAACTCGTATCAACAGATAGCTTTAGATCGCCTGTGCTTTTGGTTAAAGACTCTAGTGTGCCTGTCTCCACTGCATGGGCAATGGCGGGAGTAAATGCAGCAAATATTGCAGCCCCAATTGCGATCGCAAAAAAACGCGCAAAATAATTCTTTCTTTTTGTTGTGACTTTTGCCATGATTAGATCCATACACCGCTATTTGGATTGTTGAGCATTTATATCAACTCACAAGAGTATGACGACACTTTTGTGAGTTGCAAATCAAACCCAGCAAGGGTTTTAAAGGCATAAAATTGCTAAGCGATTTTATGCTTTGGTGTTAATCCGTCGCTTATCCCCTTGTTTACAATGCTTTGCGCTTAAACCCAAACCAAGATATTTTTTAAAAGTGATGCAAACCAACGCCTTTAAAAAATATCTTGTGATTCCGTTGGTTGATAATTGCTGTAAGTTGTCACAGATTATTTTGAGCAATAACAGGAAAGCTGTAAATTGCAAATTGGCGTAAGTTTAGCCCTGATTTCTTATACGTTTAAAGGATGATCTGTAAAAGTGTCGATTAGTACAGTCGGGCTGATGTAGGCAAAATATGGTCTGCGGTTTGGATAGGTACTTGTGATCACTGTCACAAGAGAGTTGTTACACGATCGCCTTCTTGTTGTGAGTTGAGTCACTACTTAATCCAGAAAAAAGGAGGATACTTTGGTCACTAGCGACGTATCTACATAATTTCTCCCCGCAAGAATGCCTCCTGCGGGTTTTTTATATCAAAAATTAGGAGTATAAAACCCAAGAATTGGTTGGCGGCGCTCCGCGCCGCCAACCAATTCTTGGGTTTTGATTCCAAGGATTAGCGGCGCGAAGCGCCGCTAATCCTTGGGTGAGCCTGTAGATATACTTTGCACTTCTTCTGATTTTGTTTGTAAACAATTCGTTACAATACTATTTAGAAAGCTACCACCTCTAAGAATTATGTATTTAACATGGCTAGACAGTAATTCATGGTTGATCGAGATTGCAGGTAAACGCATTTTGCTCGATCCTTGGTTGGTTGATGCGTTGATGTTTGGCAATGCTGCATGGTTTTTTAAGTCTGAGCGTCTTACTCCGAGAGAGATTCCCCAAAATATTGATTTGATTTTGCTGTCACAGGGGTTACCAGATCACGCCCATCCCCCTACTCTTAAGCAACTCGATCGCCAAATTCCTGTAGTTGGTTCGCCAAGTGCTGCCAAATTAGTCAACGAACTTGGCTATGCCCAAGTTACGGCTCTTGCCCATGGTGAAATATTTAGTATTCCTAACCTATTGGAAATCAGAGCCGTGCTAGGTTCACCCACTGGGCCAACCACTATGGAGAATGGATATATTCTCCGAGATCTTGTAGAAGGAACTTCTATTTATTACGAACCTCATGGCTACCATGCGGCGGCAATTCAAGAATTTGCGCCTGTAGATGTGGTGATTACGCCCATGATTGATTTGAAATTGCCGCTGGTTGGTACGGTAATCAAGGGGCAGCAAGGTGCTGTGCAGGTAGCAAAGTGGCTCAAGCCTCAAGTAATGTTGCCAACCGCCGCAGGTGGTGATTTGACCTATAGCGGGGTCTTGTTAAATATCTTGAAGGCGGAAGGATCGATGGATTCTCTGCGATCGCTATTCACGGAAAATAATATTTCTACGCAAGTGATTGAGCCTAAGCCTTGGGAACGTTTTGAGGTCAAGCTCCAAAAATTAGCCGTCACATAAAAAAGGGAGCGCTTAGCGCTCCCTTAAGAAAAGAAAGGAGCGCTTAGCGCTCCTTTTTTCTTAGAATTTGACTGAGGCAGTTTTCTTTTCTGGAAGTTGCGTGTATTCCGCGACGATTTTGCGGAATTCTTCACCGTCTAGGGTTTCCACGTCTAACAGAATATCCACTAGGCGATCGCACAGATCGCGATTTTCTTCGATCAAACGTTTTGCTGTGTCGTAACAAGTTTGAGCAATAAGACGGATTTGCCGATCAATGCGATCGCCTAATTTGACTGAGTAATCGCTTTGAGGCATAAAGTTACGCCCCAAAAATACTTCGCCGCTTTCGGATTCTAAAGCGCCCAATCCTAAATCTGACATCCCGAATTGAGTCACCATTAAGCGAGTTAGCCTTGCGACTTGTTGAAAATCTCCCGATGCGCCCGTAGTTATTTCGGCATCACCAAAGACCACTTCTTCAGCAGCACGACCACCAAGCATCATCGTAATTGTATCGAGAATCTGCGATCGCGACTCTAAGCCATATTCTTCATCGGGAACGCCCTTGGCAAAGCCGCCGATACCGCCAGAACGAGGCACAATCGTAATTTTGTCGAGCAAAGATGCATTTTTAAGCAAAGTCATTACTAGGGCATGACCTACTTCGTGATAGGCGACCAAACGTTTTTTGGAGCTATCGAGCATCGGCTTCATGCTTAGTCCGATGGTAATGCGATCAATTGCATCGGCAATTTCTAATTCACCGATCGCTTCTTTATAGCGTCGGGCTGCTAGGATGGCTGCTTCATTGAGCAAGTTTGCCAAATCGGCTCCTGCAAATCCGGGGGTTAAACGCGCCACCGATTCGAGAGAAACATTTTCCTCTAGTTTCTTATTGCGGGCATGGACTTTGAGGATTTCTTGACGACCTTTGTAGTCGGGATAGTCCACGGTGATTTGGCGATCAAAACGACCGGGACGTAGCAAAGCGCTATCCAATACATCTGGGCGATTGGTTGCGGCGACAACAATCACGCCTGAATTACCCTGAAACCCATCCATTTCCGTGAGCATTTGGTTGAGGGTTTGTTCGCGCTCATCGTTACCGCCACCGATACCAGCGCCCCGTTGCCGACCGACCGCATCAATTTCATCGATGAAAATGATACAAGGTGCATTATCTTTTGCCTTTTGGAATAAATCGCGGACGCGGGAAGCACCTACACCCACAAACATTTCCACAAATTCTGAGCCTGACAACGAGAAGAATGGAACCCCCGCCTCTCCTGCGATCGCCTTAGCTAATAGAGTTTTACCTGTGCCGGGAGGTCCAATCAGCAATACGCCCTTAGGGATTTTTGCCCCCACGGCTGTAAAGCGATCGGGCTGTTTAAGAAATGTAACAACTTCCTGTAGTTCTTCCTTCGCTGTATCAATGCCAGCCACATCTTCAAACATGATTCCCGTCTTTGCTTCGGGCGAGAATCTTGCTTTCGTTTTACCAAAGCTGAGAGTTTGTCCGGGTCCCCCAGGAGCATTGCTAAGGCGACGTAACACCATTAACAATATAAAAATCAACAGCATCGGTACAAAAAATGTACTGACTAGTTGCCAAATTAAGGTTGGTTGCTGAGGGGCTTTTACCGCAATATCGACATTATTTTCCCTGAGAGCTTTCATCAACTCGGTATTGCCATCACGGGCAATTAAGTCAACCCTGACTTTGCGCCCATCTTTTAAAACTGCTTCCGCCGCTAAACCGTTACTTTCGAGATCAATTTTTTGAACACGATTTTCTTTCACATTTGAAAGTAGCTCGGTATAGCCCATCGTCGCTGCATTATCTGTATCAGCACGAGCAGCCGTTGGCACTGCGATCGCTACACTTTGCAATATTGCTAAACTTACGACCGTCGTTTTGACGCGCCGCCAAAAGGTTGCCAAAAAGATTTTTTTACCAGAAGACATCACTGCCTGTCGCTCCATAACCCTGTCGATGCGGTAATCGGTTGACTCTTATTATCTACTAGTCTAGTGCATTGGCAAAAAAGCTGTCATAAAGTCAGCAGTTCTCATTGTATAGCTATGTAAGAGATAGCTCGGACAAAAATCAAAACCCAAAAGATGAGTGGCGGCACTTCGCGCCGCCACTCATCTTTTGGGTTTTATGTCCTAAGCAAAACTTACTTTGCTATAAAAATCATTTTTTTGAAAGCCCGCCAACGGCAAGCTTTCAAAAAAATGATTTCAATGTTTCCTGTTTTTCCTAGTTTTTGACGACGCGGCTTAGCCGTGCCATCAAAAACTAGGAAAAACAGGAAAAGATAGACTTACTTCACATTCTTTATGAGTGCTGTGAGACAATTACACTAAAATACACGCAAGCAACGCTACGCATATTCATATCCATGAACGCCACAACAAATATTCAGCCATTTTCTGCCGATGATTTTGCCAATGCCCTCGCCGAGCATAACTACGAATTCGCCGTTGGGCAAACCGTGAAGGGCAAGGTAGTCTCAGTCGAAAGTAGTGGCATTTATGTCGATATTGGCGCTAAATCTTTAGGTTTCCTCCCCATCGAAGAAGCCACGCTCAGTGGTTCTTCGCGCTCCAATAGTGATGCTTTCCCCATCGGTAATGAATACGAATTTCTGATTATTAGCAGTCAGAATGCTGATGGTGAAGTAAAGCTTTCGGTGCGCCGTTTATTATTTAAGCAAGCTTGGCAGACTCTCCGTGATTACCAAGCAGAGTCCAAGGTTTTTGAAACTAAGGTGATCGGCACAAATAGCGGTGGTGTGATCGTTGACTCTGTTGGTTTACGTGGGTTTGTCCCGCGATCGCATCTTTCTGATACCTCAGATCTCGCCAAATTAGTTGGCAAAACTATCCCTGTGATGGTGTTAGATGCCGATGAGACTCGCAAAAAGTTGGTGCTATCTAACCGTCAAGCCGCCAAACTCGCAGCGATGAATCAACTTGCCAAGGGGCAACTTATTAGTGGCAAAGTTACCAATATTCGTCCTTTCGGTGCGTTTGTGGAGTTTGCTGGGGTTTCAGGCTTGTTGCATGTCAAGGAAATGAGCCAAAAGCCCGTTAGTGATCCCACCCGTGTCTTTCAAATCAATGACATGATCAAAGCGGTGGTTGTGGATATTGATGAGTCACGCGATCGCATTGCCTTATCTACCAAGATTCTTGAGCTTCATGCTGGTGAAATGCTGGATAACTCAGCGCAAGTCTTTGCTGAGGCCGAAGAACGCCTTGAAAAAAATATCAGTAAGCTTTGGGAAGCCTAATCTGCCAAAAAGAAGGTGACGCAAAGCGTCACCTTCTTTTTGGTTTTTTTAATTTTTTCGTAAGACTAATCAATTTTGAACTTAGAATATTAGCAGTCATCAAAATCTTTAAAAATCAGCACTCAAACTCAAATTTATGGAAACTAATTTTCTTGGTCTTCTCGCTACTGTCTTAGCCGTATTTGTACCTACCGTCTTCTTGCTAACTTTGTATATCCAAACCTCTAGCCGCGAAGAAGGTCAAAGCAGCAAATAGAAAAATCACAGCCATAGGGCTGTGATTTTTACCCAAAAAAGAGAATGGTGGCGCGAAGCGCCACCATTCTCTTTTTTGGTTTCATTCAGTTCAGGACATCGACAAGGCGATCGCTTTCATTTGGGCGGATTTGAAGACTGTCTCATTCATTTACAGCAATTACCGATCAAACGAACCACAAGAAAAAATTTGAAAGCGTTGCAAAGCAACGCTTTCAAATTTTTTTGGTTTGGGTTTAAGCGCAAAGCGCTGTATGTTACCCTCAAGATTAATGGCGAATAAAACTTTGAGGAAAAGCTGATGACACAGGCTTACTTAGAGACACAGGATATCCACGAACCAGCGATCACTAATAATTCCCTTGATTCACTTACTGCGCTCTATGAATGTGACTTTAATCTATGGGTTGAGGCGACAGCCCAGCTATTGCGTGAGGGCAGATTAACAGAACTAGATGTGGGAAATTTAATCGAAGAAGTGGAATCGATGGGAAATAGTGATAAGCACGCTTTAAGTAGTGATTTAGTCGTGGTTTTACTACATTTGCTTAAATGGCAATATCAACCGAACAAACGCACAAGAAGCTGGGAAAAAAGTATCGCTGAGCATCGGCGGCGGATTCGGAAGATTTTCAAGAGCAGTCCTAGTTTAAGGAATTATTTTCAGGAAATTTTTGATGAATGTTATCTTGATGCGAGGAAACAAGCCAAAATCGAAACAAGATTACCTCTAGCTCATTTCCCTGAAATTTGCCCTTTTACTTCTGAGCAAGTACTTGATGAAGACTTTTTGCCTGAATAGGCGAATTGCCACAAATGTTTGGAGCGCGATGGCAAAATCTAAAGTTGTATAATGGTGTGGCAATTTGGCAGCAAAAATTATGCGATCGCCGATTCAGCCGATTCATATTTTCTCAGTTGCGGAATATTTAGAAGCAGAATCTAAGAGCGAAGTTCGCCATGAGTATTTGGGCGGTCAGGTGTTTGCGAGCGCTGGGGGGAGTAAGGCGCACAATATCATTACTTTAAATATTGCTAGTCGTTTACGTTCTCTGTTGCGGGGTAACGCTTGCGATGTTTTTATGTCGGATATGAGCGCGGTTTGTAAAGGTGGATAGCGATCGCTTTAGAGGCTTTGCTGGCGATCGCTCCAAACTGATTTTGCTGAAGCGATGACCCAGCAGTAGCATGTGTTAGCGCAGCGTAACGCATTCACAACAAACTACCCCTACAGGTGATTTGGTGATATTTTTCTGTGGCGATCGCTTTATATGCCTTTATTTTTTGTATATTGGCATTAATCATTTTCGGTAAGCCACATTTCAGAACGTAAAACTATGACTCAAACCACTCCTAAAGGCATTTGGATTATTACGGATGAAACTATAGAGGTTGAGGAGGGTAAAGGTGGTGCAGATATCGGTGCAGACTATGGTGATTCACCGAGTGACGATCGCAGTGGTCGTAAGCGATCGCATATTAAAGCTGAAGATTTAAAGCAAAATATTGGTGAATTTATCGAGGTGGTGGAAGAGTCATTTGATCGGGCTGAAAGTTCAAAGTCGAAGCTGCAACTGGAGGAAATCGAGCTATCTGTAGAAATCAGTGGTAGTGGCAAGGTAAGCTTGTTAGGATTTGGTGGCGATGCGTCGGCTAAGGGTGCGGTCAAACTCAAGTTCACACGAAAAGATGGCTAAGAATTGGGCGATTTGCATCGGCATAAATGAATATCACAATCTGCCATCTTTGAATTTTGCGGTGCGAGATGCCGAAAAGATGCGGGATTGGTTTGTGGATGAGGCAGGATTTGAGAAGGATCATGTTTATCTCTTTACCGATAATTCTCCGCCGATCGCGGATGCGAGTAAGCCCTATCCGTCCCAACCGAACTATGCGACCTTAATCCGCTTTTTGAATAATCGTTTCAAGAAACCTTTTCTGGCGGCGGGTGATAATTTGTGGTTCTTTTTTAGTGGGCATGGGTTGCGTCATGCTGAACGCGATTATTTGATGTTGTCGGATAGTAGCGCTGATGTTGAGTTAATCGAGAGAACTTCAATTCCTTTGAGTTATGTAACTGAGCGGTTGCGGCTGTGTGGAGCGGACAATGTGGTGATCGTGCAGGATGCTTGTCGCAATGAGTTAAAGGACAAAGGAGTGGGTATTGGTGAAGAACATCAGGCAGGGGTGATTACTTTTGCTTCTTGTAGTCCTGCGGAAAGATCCTATGAAATTGAGTCACTGCAACAGGGGGCGTTTACCTATGCGTTGTTGGAGGCTTTGCGTCTAGAAGGGGAGGGGAACTGCGCGACGGTCGAACGGCTGTATCAGAGGTTGCGCTATCGGGTTGCGGAAATCAATCAACTGCACAAAAGGCCTCGTCAGACTCCCTATGCGATCGTGGAGCCAGCGACGAAATATCATTTAATTCTGTTACCGAAACAGGCGACGCTTCGGGATATTGATGCGTTGAAGATGGATGCTCAGGAGGCGGAGCTAGAGAAGGATTTGCAGCTAGCCGAGCAAATCTGGACAAGGGTTTTAGCAGTTTCACCTGCGGATAATCAAGCTCTAAAGGCACTGAGAAGGATTTGGCAAGAGCCACAGGGACAACCATCAAATAAAAATAAATCAGCAGACGATAAATCTCCACCTCAACCAAGTAAATCAGCAGAGGTTAAACCGCCGCCGCAACCGCCGAGTAAATCAGTAGAAGCTAAATCTTCTCCTAAGCCAGTTGAAACAAAATCTGTTCAACCTAACCAACAAAATAATCTTAAAACTTTTGAGTTTGAGGTTGCTAAAGTTCAGATTCAGGTAGAGCGGGGGATCTTAGGTTTTGGGGCTAGTAAGAAAGTTAGTATTAGTACTTCTCGTAAGCAAGCTGAATATTTTGTTGAAGAGTTAGGTAATCGTATAACTCTAGAGATGGTGTCGATTCCTGCGGGTAGCTTTGTGATGGGTTCACCCGAAACTGAGAAGGATAGTTATGAAGATGAACGTCCACAGCATCGAGTCAATGTTCCTGCTTTTTTTATGGGTAAGTACCAAGTCACACAGGCGCAGTGGCGACAAGTGGCTGCATTACCGCAAGTAAAAATCGAACTTAATCCTGATCCTTCTGGATTTAAAGGCGATCGCCGACCTGTGGAGCAAATATCTTGGCTAGAGGCTAGAGAGTTCTGTGCGCGTCTATCTAAGCATTCAGGACGCGAATACAGGCTACCCAGCGAAGCAGAATGGGAATATGCCTGTCGTGCAGGAACAACAACGCCATTTCATTTTGGCGAGACAGTTACGCCTAAATTGGTCAACTACGATGGCAGCTATCCCTATGGGGATGCGCCCCAAAGTGAATATAGAAAGACAACGACAGATGTTGGCTGTTTTCCAGCTAATGCTTTTGGTCTATACGATATGCATGGAAATGTGTGGGAATGGTGCGCTGATGATTGGCACGACAATTATGAAGGAGCGCTAACCGATGAATCTGTTTGGATGAATGACATTAATGATTATGAGGCGCCCGAAACTTTAAAGCTGCTGCGCGGTGGTTCGTGGGTCGACCTTGCTGTGGCTTGTCGGTCTGCGGCTCGCAACATCAGCCTTGCGCGTAGTCATTACTACGTTAACGGTTTTCGGGTTGTGTGCGTTTTGCGGTGAGGAATCACTTCTCTGTTCTTTTGCCTCAGCTCTTTGCACTTCTTTGTATTTCTTTACCCTTCTTTATCCCTCCCTCGCCGTTAGGCGATCAAATTTTTTTTGAGATTGCCATCACAATCAAACTCTTATCACGTCCACCAATGCCAACTTTATTATTTCGTGCTAGCATTAAATTGAATGCAAATTTAGTGCAGCAGCCCTATGATTAATCTCAGTCAAGACATTCAACCCCTATCCACCTTCAAGCGGAATACCAACGAACTCATCACCCAGATGAGAAATACTGGACACCCTATCGTATTAACCATCAACGGCAAAGCAGAATTAGTCGTACAAGATGCAGCATCCTATCAACAATTACTTAATACAATCGAAGAACTAGAAACTATCATTGGAATTAAAAAGGGATTAGAAGACTTGGCACAGGGTCGCACTAGACCTCTGAACCAGTTTGTCGAAGAAATGCAAAAAAAACATGGAATTTCAAGTTAGGTTAACTCGTTCCTCAGAACAACAAATAGAGGCGATTTATCTATGGCTAAAGGATCGTAATCCTGAATATGCTGATCAATGGTTCAGAGGGTTAATGAATTTGATCGCCACGTTACAAGACAAACCCAGACGATGCCCCTTAGTTAAAGAAAATCATTCTACATCTGAAGAAATTAGACAAATTCTTTACGGCAAATCAAGAAATAAATATCGAGTTATTTTTGCTATTAGAGAAAACACTGTACACATTATCTATGTACGTCATAGCGCCCAATCTTCAATTACTTTTAATATCGTAGATTTTGAATAATCGCAAAAGCAAAAAAAATTAAAGCCATGACGATCGCCACAGAACAAGCTAAATCTAAAGCCAAAATTTGGACTGATGAAGAGTTCATGGCTCTGCCCGATCGCGGCGATCGCTACGAAATTATTGATGGGGAGTTGGTAACTTTGGGTAACTCTGGCATGGAGCATGGGAATATCGGCATATTCCTTGGCGGCTTAATCGAAATTTTTGTCAGACAACACCGTCTTGGTGTTACCTGCGACTCAAGTACCGCTTTTAAAATGAAAGGTGGTAACAAGCGATCGCCTGATATTTCCTTTGTAAGCAAAGAACGTCTAACTGGTCTGAAACGTTTGCCACAAGGATTTTTTGACGGTGCGCCAGATTTAGTTGTGGAAATCATTTCCCCTGGAAATACCTTTGAAGAAATTCATACCAAGGTTGAAGAATATTTTGCAAGTGGAACGCGATTGCTATGGATCATCCATCCCGATGAAAAATTTGTGCTGGTTTACCATAGTCCTCAACCCGATCGCTTACTGCGTGGTGATGACATTTTGGATGGCGAAGACGTAATTCCTAATTTCAAGGTTGCTCTCAGTGATTTATTTAGAACCCTAGATTTTTAACATCGAATTTTCGAGGTGAGTCATCATGATTGCCATTCCTAAGCCTCTTGAAATAATTACAACATCTCATACTGAGCAATCTCGACCAGTCGCCGAACAAAGGATCTGGTTAGAAAATATCAGTTGGCAAACCTTTGAGCAATTGCTAGAAGATGTAGGCGATCGCCGCAGCACTTTATTTCATTACATCAATGGAAACTTAGAAATTATGTCGCCAATGGCGCTACATGAGCGCAGCAATCGGTTTATTGATGATTTAATTCGGGTACTGTCCGATGAGCTAGAGATAGATTTATGTAAATGCGGCTCATTGTTGATGCGGATTCCTGAACTCAAGATTGGTGCAGAACCAGACTCTTGCTATTACATTCAAAATGAGCCAAAGATTCGCAATCAAAAAGTAATTACGATGGGGCAAGATCCGCCACCCGATCTAGTGTTAGAAGTTGATATTACTAACCCTAGCGATCGCCGTTTACCAATCTATGCTCAACTTCAAGTTCCAGAAATTTGGATCTACAACGGCTATAACCTAGATTTTCTAGGCTTAGAGAATGGCGAATATCGCAAAATAGAACATAGCTTGTCTTTTCCTAACTTACCTGCGGCGATCGTGGTGGAGTTTGTGCAGAAGCGATTTGAACTAGGCGATCGCCAAACCCTCAAGGAATTTCGGCAATGGGTAAGCGACAATCTTAAAAAAAGCTAGAGGCTAAGCTAGGTTGGTTAAAAAAGCCTGTTAATATATTAAGTAATAAAAATTAATATAACTTTTTAAGATACTTTGTTTTTAAATCCTGACAAGGTTGAATTAGAGGAGCGCACCTTAGCACGTTCTACATCAACAGTTCAGGCTCTACCCTTAACTGCAAATGTTCCGTCTGCGTTTCCCCAATACTTATCGCAATACTTACTTTCCCTCGCTTCCTTAGTGCAGCATTGGCGAATTTGGTTTGCGGCTCTTTTTTTAGTATCCGTACCTGTCTTTTTTGAAGCTCCCCTTGTGCGCTATGCCCCTTGGTTGAGTTTGATTTGTACCGTCGGTTGGTTAGCGATCGCCAAGCATCTCCAAGCAGACCCCAAAACTAAAATATGGGGCAGCTTAGTCTGGGGCTTTAGCCTCACTTGGCTATGTGGCTCCCTCTATTGGGGCTGGTTACGTTGGGAGCCAGCCTATCACGTACCTGTCGAAGCTTTGGCTCTACCTTGGGCGATCTGGGCAACTCGTCAAGATGCTTACCGAGTCGGCGGTTGGTTCTATATTGG
Source organism: Pseudanabaena sp. CCNP1317 (assembly GCF_034931345.1). Lineage (NCBI taxonomy): Bacteria > Bacillati > Cyanobacteriota > Cyanophyceae > Pseudanabaenales > Pseudanabaenaceae > Pseudanabaena > Pseudanabaena sp. CCNP1317. The sequence continues at coordinate 21,518 of NZ_JAYGIF010000102.1, forward strand.
CTCATTATTAGGAACTGCGATTACCGATTTCTATTTCTACATCGCAAATCTTTTTCCAAATTGGAAAGCTTTGATGCAAGTTGAAGCCAATATCAGCCTCGCTCAACCAATTCTAAAAAATGCTTTAGCTCTGGTAGAAACTCCTTGGGGAATGACTTGGGCTTGTGCTTTAGCAGCATTGCTCTTGATGACAGGTAACCGAGCCATGCGATCGCCTGATCTAGGTTATTGGGCTTTTGGTGGTGCGGTGCTAGGTACGATTTTTGTGGATTTGCTATTTTTTAGCGTTGCCATATTGGGATAAAAAAGGAGTCGCTTAGCGACTCCTTTTTTATCCCAATATTTTTTGCCAAATAAAAACCCAGCGTTGGTGCGCTGGGTGCAGTCAGTTTAAGGCTTCATTGATAAGTAGATTACTTGAGTAAGTTCTCTTTCCACCTCACGCGATCGGGTGAAAACCAAAATAGATGAAGGCAGTGCAAAGCACTGCCTTCATCTATTTTGGTTTTGATTGAAATTGTTGCAAAGCAATAACTTTAATCAATTGGTAGGGAATCCACTTTTTTAAACTCTCCATTCCAAGGTGCGAAAAATGGCAAAAACATCATCCCTGGGAGCGCTAATAGCAATGTAAACAAGAAAAATAACGCCCAACCCTTGCCGTCACTGCCAGCTAGCCAAAGGTTTTGATTAATTGCTGTCCATGAAGGCATGTTGCGTTGAATAAATTGGGCTGACTCCCCTGAAAATGGTGAAGCTAATAGATCGCGTCCAACCGCAAATAGACTCGATAGCAAGGCAAATTGAGTTGCTGAAAAACTAGGATTGCATAGCACCATCAGAAAGCCTAAAAAACCTGCGGTTCCTAAACCACTACAAAAGTTCTCGACATTAATCGCGGCCAGTAAAACATAATCATTTTTGCCTACTACAGAAATTGCGTAATAGCCGATATTACTAATTGCTTGGAGAAATCCGAAAACCCATAGCGATCGATTGACCCCAATTTTGCTCAGAATGGCTCCCCCAGCCAAAGTACCGACAATTGTAGCAACCACCCCAATTCCCTGCCGAACCGTGCCAATCGTGCCATCATCAAACAAAGTTTTTAAAAAAGGAACTGCCATTTTCCCAACCATCGCATCACTAAACCGATAGAAGATCGTGAATACGAGAATTAGCAATACTTTGGATATACCCAAACGTTGAAAGAATTCTTGAAAAGGTTTAACTACAGCTTCGTCTAAGGTCGCTGGACGCGCTTCCACTTCTGGAGGCTCAGGAGCAATGATCGTGGCAATTAGTCCAAAGCTCATGATGATTGCTAAAAGCACATATACCCATGCCCAACCTAATCTGCTTGCCAGATTAAATCCTACAAATCCTGCAAATAGCAAGGCAATGCGATAGCCTAATACCCAAATGCCAATTCCTGCGCCAACTTCTTGGGCTTCTAAAACATCGGTACGATAAGCATCGATCGCAATATCTTGGGTGGCACTAAGAAAGGCAAGAATCAACGCCGCGATCGCCAAGACTGGCAAAGCCCCCGTTCTTTCTGTAGGCAAAATATTGCCAATCGTAAACATTTGTAAGGCGATCGCTAAAATAGCAAGGATTAAACCGCCCTGAGTTATTAAAATCCAACCTCTGCGTCGTCCTAAAAATGGTGGCACAAAGCGATCAATAAACGGCGACCATAGAAATTTGAGCGAATAGGGCAGTGAAACTAAGCCCAGCCAACCAATCGTACCAAGGTCAAACTTAGCGCTGGTAAGCCATGCACGAAATGCATCATCGGTGAGCGCATAGGGTAGCCCCGACGCAAATCCTAGGGACAAAAGCGCCGCCATTTTGCGACTCTGAAAAACTCGAAAAAATTGGGCGATCGTATTCATACTTGCGGATTAGACTACAATATATATGTAAGCGGAGACGAAAGTTTCCGTTCACTCCTCACACCACATTCCGCCTGAGCTTATGAGCAGCAAGGGCGGTTTCTTATTTTTTGACTATAAGTGCTTTTTGACAATAAAAACTCCAAAATCAGTTTCGATAAATTAGGCATTCTTCTTAACAATTCTGGTTTTTAGCAAATATGTGATTCTAGCTGTTATACTACCTACACATAATTTTTGAAATTAAAAGTTTTTAGTATTTAGGGAGTTAGCAAAGCATGTCATCAGCGATCGCCGTCACAGATGCTAGCTTTGAGCAGGACGTACTTAAAAGTGACATCCCTGTTCTAGTAGATTTTTGGGCCCCTTGGTGTGGACCCTGCCGCATGGTTGCTCCTGTAGTGGAAGAAGTCGCCACACAATATGAGGGCAAAATCAAAGTTTTCAAGCTTAATACCGATGAGAATCCTAGCGTAGCTGGACAATATGGCATTCGCAGTATTCCCACGCTCATGTTATTTAAGGGTGGTCAGCGTGTGGATGTGGTTGTCGGTGCTGTCCCCAAAACAACACTATCTACTACAATCGAAAAGCATTTAGATAGCTAAAGATTTTTCCATCTCTAAAACAAAAGGGGCGCTAAGCGCCCCTTTTGTTTTAGAGAGATAATCACAAATTATAAAAATCGGTTTTTTGAAAGCCCGCCAACGGCGGGCTTTCAAAAAACCGATTTGGGTGTTTCCAGCGCCTTCAGCGCTGGAAACACCCAAATCGGTTTCATAATGAGAATTGCTGTTAGGAAACAACCCCAAGAAGTGAATGGCGGCGCTTTGCGCCGTCATTCGCCCTTGGGTTTGGATTTGTCCTAATACAAGGGTTGATAGCTATAATTACAGAGCTACCAACTAATTTACCGAAACTAGTAGTGTCACAATCCAAGATTGTCGAAATTTTATCTGAAGACGAGTTACGACGCACGATCAATCGTCTGGCTTCGCAAATTGTTGAGGCTAGCGGCGATCTATCTAATGTTGTCCTGCTCGGTGTCTATACTCGTGGTGTGCCGCTAAGTGTGGCGATCGCCAAGCAGATTCATACTCTTGAGGGTGTCTTAGTTCCTTCAGGCGCATTAGATATTACTTTTTATCGGGACGATCTCGATAAGATTGGACTGCGAACACCGAGTAAAACTGAGATTCCCTTTGACCTCAATGGCAAAACGATTGTTTTAGTCGATGATGTTATTTATAGCGGAAGAACGATTGGAGCAGCCCTGAGCGCAATCCATGATTACGGTCGCCCCAAGGTTGTGAGGTTATTGGCTCTGATTGATCGCGGTCATCGCGAGTTACCGATCCATCCTGATTATGTGGGAAGGACATTACCAACTTCCAAGGATGAGCAAGTTAAAGTATTTTTGACTGCCGCAGGGGATGATCGCGATGGAGTCGAGTTAATTAAACCTATCGACTAGAGTTCAGATATTTTTAGAGTCCATAGAAGAATTAACTTATACCAAAACACAAAATGGCATAGCCATTTTGCGTTTTGGTATTACTTCGCAGTCAATGAGCAAGATTGTGTTGAGACGCACCCCAAAAGATATAATCGCTTAAGACTTATTTACATAATCATAGACACAATCACAGATTTATATGGCAGAGGTTACTTTTTTCAACGCCCTCCGAGCAGCGATCGATGAGGAAATGGAGCGCGATCCAGCCGTTTATGTTTTAGGCGAAGACGTGGGGCATTATGGCGGCTCCTACAAAGTAACCAAAGACCTTTACAAAAAATACGGTGACTTGCGCCTGCTGGACACCCCGATCGCTGAAAACAGCTTCACAGGTATGGCGATCGGCTCCGCGATGACAGGTTTGCGCCCAATCATCGAAGGCATGAACATGGGCTTTTTGCTGCTAGCCTTTAACCAAATCTCCAATAATGCAGGGATGTTGCGCTATACCTCTGGCGGTAATTTCAAAATCCCCATCGTCATTCGTGGCCCTGGTGGCGTGGGACGCAACCTCGGTGCAGAACATTCACAGCGTCTCGAAACCTACTTTCAAGCTGTTCCGGGCATTAAAATGGTGGCTTGTTCCACCCCTTACAATGCTAAAGGCTTGCTGAAATCGGCAATTCGTAACGATAATCCGATCCTCTTCTTTGAGCATGTGTTGCTATACAATCTCAAGGAAGATATTCCTGACGAAGAATATTTGTTGCCTCTCGACAAAGCCGAGATCGTGCGTGAAGGTAGCGATGTCACCATTCTCACCTACTCAAGAATGCGCTATCACGTTCTCAAAGCGGTCGAGACCCTAGTTGACAAAGGTTACGATCCTGAAGTGATTGACTTGATTTCCCTGAAGCCTTTGGACATGGAAACCATTGTTACTTCGTTGCGTAAAACCCATCGGATTGTGATTGTTGAAGAAGGAATGCGCTGTGCCAGTATTGGTTCAGAGATTATTGCTTCGATCAATGACAATTACTTTGACGAGCTTGATGCACCGATTATCCGTCTTGCAGCGCTTGATGTACCAACTCCCTATAACGGTGGCTTGGAAAATCTGACCATTCCTCAACCTGAAGATGTGATTGACGCAGTTGAAAAATTACTTGCTTAAGTCATAGCGCAAAGCGCTATAACTTAACACTGATGTTACGTGGAACTTAGATGGTAGACCTCTTGCTGCTAGCGAAGCAGGGCAAGCACGGGGGCATTGCCCCTACCTCAAAATTTAGAGGCTACTGTAGGGGCTGTGCCCCCGTGCCAGCCCTAGACCTTTGCTATAACAGGAATTCCTTCCACGTAACATCAGTTAACAAAAGAAAAGAGGATTTGGAGACCAAATCCCTACATGTTTGTAAAAGTACGGGCTTGGTCTCCAAGCCCCAATCTCAGCGTTTCAGGTAACATCAGTTCATAAAAGAAAGGAGGCGCGTAGCGCCTCCTTTCTTTTATAAGACTTCAAGTAGATCTTGCCAACAGGTTGTGTATTTTGGCGATCGCTGTTCAGATTTAGATTTCCAAACTTGAATCACTCCAGTAGTCGCAAATCGCAAAGTATCTCTGCCATATATTTCATTGATCGTATCCATCACGCTCATCAGATTACGCGATCGCTGCTTTTGCTCATCATTACTAACATCAAAAAGATTTCCTTGAATTTGTTGCTCAGACACAAGCCCTGTCATAATCACACCAGCTTTTTTAAAATTTTGTCCTTGACGATAAACACTTTCGGTTAAATGGGACGCAACACGGGATAGTTCGAGCGTGTAGTTGGTTGATAAATCTAATTCTGCGGTAGCGCTATTAGAGTAGAAATTATCGCGAAAAGGGCTAGTTCTCGCAAAGACGGTGATCACACTGGCAGCTTGTTTCTGCCGTCGCAGTTTTTCGGCGGCTCGATGGGTAAAAGAGGCGATCGCTTCCTTTAGTTCAGACAGCTTATTGATCGACTGCGGAAAAGAGCGCGAGACACAGGTTCCTTTTTTAGGATTGTCTACCAATTCCATTGATAGGCAAGATTCTCCCCTTAACTCTCTTTGTAGTTTCACACCGACAATACCCATCTTGCTCCGAATCAAGCCTTCATGGGCTTCCTTCAAATCCAAAGCTGTAGTTATTCTTCTTTCTTTCAACCAATTCGCATATTTGGAGCCAACACCCCAAAGGTCGCCCACATCCACTTGAGATAGAATCTTATCTATAGATGGATAGACACTGAGATCAAAAACTCCTGAACTAGATTGCTTTGCCATGAGATTAGCTAGCTTTGCCAAGGTTTTGGTGGGGGCAATTCCTACGGACACGGGAATTCCTACCCATTGCTGCACTTTTTGACGAATTTCACTGCCATAGGTCGTTAAGTCGCGATATCGAAATCCCGACAAATCGATAAATGCCTCATCAATTGAGTAGATTTCCACATCAGGTGCAAAATAAGCCAGTGTGGACATGACTCGACCCGATAGATCGCCGTAGAGACTGTAATTTGAGGAATAGACTTGAATATTATGGCGCTTGATCAGTTCATAAATTCGGAATACAGGTACACCCATTTTAATTCCAAGATTCTTGACTTCCTGCGATCGCGCTACTACACAGCCATCATTATTGGAGAGAACTACTACGGGTTTACCAATGATCGCAGGATTAAACAAACGTTCGCAGGAAACGTAAAAGTTATTGCAATCGACTAGGGCGAATCTTTTTTCGACTTTTTGGTCTAACACAGTGGATGGCATTGGTGACAACTCCCCAAATATGTAGGTCGGAATGTTCGTTAATGAAAATGGTTTGATAGCTTTCGTTTTCAGGAACTAGGGCAATTTCTCCTCTCAGGTAATGCAAGCGTTTGACGGTGATTTCTCCTAGCACGACAGCGATGACAATGTCATTGTGGGCGGCTTCAATCGAGCGATCGACGATCAACAAATCACCATCATGGATATTTGCTCCTGTCATGGAATTCCCTGAAGCTCTCACAAAAAAAGTCGCCGCAGGATGAGTTACTAAATAACTATTGAGATCGAGCCTATGTTCCACATAGTCTTCCGCAGGAGAAGGGAATCCCGCAGGAACAGAACAATTCTGTAATGGCAATTCTAGTTTAGTACTCATATCAGGAAGATGAATATCTCTAACACTTTCGGCAAGCCCACTAACCTGTTCTTTTGTCCATGATCCAATATTGACGACGTTCTTATTGGTTAGCAACTGAATATTGAGAGCAGATGGATCATGTCTACTGCTTTTTAGTTGCCTAAATTTACTTTGATGCGGATCGTCACTTTCCATAGGCTTATTTTTGATTAAAGTACGATATTCAAAACTTTAACACGATCGCTTATGTATAGCAAGATCAAATTAGGACACAAACCCAGAAGAGGAGTTGCGGCGCTTCGCGCCGCAACTCCTCTTCTGGGTTTAATACAAATGGCGATAGCTATACAAAAAAAGCAGAGACTGATTTTTTTGATCTTGACTAAGCAGCTTGAAAAATCATTTGATTAGGTACTGACACCCAGACCCGAAACTTTTCTGCGTCAGGGGTGATCAATACGGCTAAACCCAAATCTAAGTCTTGTCTACAAGCAGCGATCGCCTCATCTAAGCTCTTGTAAGACTTGTCAGCAACAAAAGTTTTGCCTAAAAAGACAATCCCGCGCTCTCTGCCAGCAAGGGTGATAACTTCAATTGAGCGAGTTTCATTTAGCGAGTTGAGAATCATGGCTTTTGGACGGTTACTTGCGATCTGTGAAAGAATTTCTCTATAGCTATGAGTATCGCTTTCTATCAGTTTTGGGACTGCGATCGCTAATTCTTGTTTCGGTGATGTTATGTGCGGTAATTTGTGATCGATATCACAAATCCAGAGATTTAGAATTGAGAACTTGCTGTAATAACGTCAGTTCGACGAAAGCGAAAAATGGTAAGAATCGCTTAGCGATTCTTACCATTTTTCGCCATTTGCGGCGTGCGAAGCACGCCGCAAATGGCTATATCGAACTCACGTTAATTCACTAAAATTGTTGATCGGACGAACCACAAGCAAAAAAATAGAAAGTGTTGCAAAGCAACACTTTCTATTTTTTTGCTTGGATTGAGCTTAAGCGCAAAGCGCTGTATGTTGATTGCTTGGAATGAATAGGGAGTATATGAGCTTAACAAGCCTTAGCAACAAGGCGATCGCGTGAATTTGCGTAATTTACCGTAGCAGGATAGTCGTGCTTCCATGTACGTGAATGTAGAAATGTAGGCAGTTCAATTTTACTAGTTGGAACTATATCTATGGTTTGAGATTGATGTTGACATTCTAGAGAGGTTATGACATCTTGAGAATTATTTTCGATTTCATCTAAAACCTGTAAAGCTAGATGGAGATGAGCTTCTAAACATTTAATCCGATTTTGTAAGGCTTCGATGGTCGCTTCTTGTGTATTCATGACATGATCTCCACCAGTTAGCTGATAATAATTTTTTATCCAAATCTTTGTGACAGATTTTAGTCCTGATATCTCCATATCATCATCCTACCAAAGCATGATACTCATACAGTAAGTAGCTCACTCACCATAACTAAAACCTAAAACCAGAAGCTGTGCCACTCACGTAGCAGGTGGTACAGCTTCTGGTTTACTTATACCTAGCTAATTACTGTGCACTCAAACCCCAACAAAGGGATACTCTTTGGGCAAAAGCTATTAGAGCAAAGTCATGGCAATCTTTCGCCAATTTGGGTGAGATTAACTGCATAGCCTCCTGTGACTAGATAAACAGCATCAGCGATCGCACCAATTCTGCGACTCAGACCACCAAGGCGATCTCGAAATATCCTCCCTAATTTATATTCAGGAACCAGCCCCCAGCCTACCTCTTCAGACACAAACGTAATATCGACTGCACATACTTGAATCGCTTCTAATAATTCATTCTCAATCTTTACCCAAGATTCTTCACTCTCTTCTAAAAGATTCGCTAGCCAAGTACCAAGGGAATCCACCAGAATATAAGCAGAATCACTCTTAATCTCTAAAATACTTTTGGCTAGTTCAATGGGAACTTCCAGCGTTTGCCAATTTTCAGGACGGCGATCGCTATGTTTCTGTAAACGCGCTTCCCATTCCGCATCATCGGGATAACGAGTTGCTGTGGCGATATAAATTACATTTTTTTGCGATCGTATTGCTAGATGCTCAGCCCATTCACTTTTGCCTGAGCGAGTTGCGCCCGTTACTAAACTAATCATGATCACGGATTATATGGATTGAAGGATTTCGCAGATTTTACAGCGCTATGTGCTACGGATGAGTCTATGAATTACAAAAAATTAAAATCTGTGCAATCCAATAATCCGTCTAATCTGTGATTCTGACAAGTTGCTATACTATTACGATATCGCTCATCGTAGGAATCCATCATGACTCAAGCGATCATTGCTACACCTGAAACTGCTAATAATGCCCTTGCTACTGAAGCATCGTCAGAAGAAAAACTTTTATGGACTAGTGCTGACTTAGAACTAATGCCCGACAACGACAGCCGTTATGAAATTATTAATGGAGAACTTTACGTGACCAGAGCGCCTCATAATAAGCATCAAGATACTTGTGGTAATTTTCATTATGAGCTTAAAGCTTGGTCAAAAGTATCGAAGTTAGGATACTCGGTATTTGGAGCAGGGTTAATCTTTGGTGACAGTGATGATGTCATTCCTGATGTGATCTGGATGAGTAAAGAGAAATATGCAGATTTAATCGATGATACGGGACATTTTCGGGGTGCGCCTGAATTGGTAATTGAGGTACTATCAGCAGGAACTGATAATGAAAAGCGCGATCGCCAAGTTAAGTTAAAGCTTTATTCAAATCATGGCGTATTGGAATATTGGATTGCTGATTGGCGAGCCAAGCAAATTCAAGTTTATCGGCGCGAAAATGGTGTCCTCAAACTAGCGATGACTTTATTTGAAACTGATACGCTCACATCGCCACTTTTGCCAGAGTTTTCCTGTCTAATATCCCAGATTTTTACATAGTATAGGCGGCGCTTCGCGCCGCTTGTAGATCCTTAAAGATTTTTGAATAGCGCTCTAGATAAAAAATATGAAAAAAGTTTTGTACGGCATAGCCGCGATCGCCATTAGTTTTAGCTCTAACTTTATTGCAGTTAACTCCGCCCAAGCTCTCGAAGAAGGCATTTATTGGGGAGGTGGTTCCCGCTATATCAGTATTTTTAAACAGGCTAATCCTAAACCTAATCTCACACCTAATCCCCAGCCTAGTCTTACAACTGAAAGCGATCGCTATTGTTATAGTGGCTTTTCTGCCAATGGCACAATAATTGCTTCTCTCAATCTCAAGATCCCTCGCTATCAAACAGGGCTTGATTATGAAGTTTACACATTGCAAGGCGTAAATAATCTTGCCATTCAGCAATATGCTTTCAAAAGAGATCAGATTACCTTTGGTAAATTAGTTGGACGCTTTGTGCGTGAGGGATCTGTCTATAAGCGTGACGGTGATGTAAACACAGAGCGATCGCCTGAATTGCAAAAATGTCTCACATCTACTAAGCCATATTTTAAACAAATTTCAGCAGGACGCGATCGCAGGTAAAACATTATGGTTACTCAACTTGCCAAGAAAACTTACACCGTTGACGAATACCTAGAGCTAGAAATAGCGTCAGAAACTCGCAACGAATATCGTAATGGAGAAATTATTCCAATGACTGGTGGAACACCAAACCATACTGAAATCGCCGTAAATTTGTTGTCAATTGTCAAAATTGCCCTGCGTGGCAAACCTTTCCGTCTATTTTCAGCCGATCAGCGGCTTTGGATTCCTGCTGTTAAGATCCATACCTATCCTGATGTAATGGTTGCATCAAAACCTTTGGAAATGCAAGATGGTCGTAAAGATACAATTACCAATCCTTGCTTTATTGCGGAAGTGTTATCTAGATCCACCCAGAACTATGATCGCAGCGAAAAATTTGCTGCTTACCGAACTATTAATACTTTTCAGGAATATGTATTAATCGATCAGTATCGTATCCATGTAGAGCATCATGTGAAAACTGCGGTCAATCAATGGCTATTTTCGGAATATGATGACCCTTCAGTAACAATTTCTCTGCAATTTGCAGATTTACAAATTCAAATAGCCGATCTTTACGACAATATTGATTTCACTTAAACCCATAGATAGCAAGTGCGGCAAAGCCACGCTTGCTATCTATGGGTTTAAGTCAGCGCAAAGCACTGTAATTAACTTTTGTACGCCACCTTATTTCTAAGTCTAATACCAAAACACAAAATGGCGTAGCCATTTTGTGTTTTTAAAACCCTTACAGGGTTTGGTTTTTAATTCACAGAAGTGTTGCCACACTTCTGTGAATTGGTATAAGCACTAGCTTTACAATGCTATGATCTCAAGATGCTAGGAGTGTCTGTGAAAACCAGACTGAGAGCAAATCCTTAGAACCTGAACCGATTGACATCGGCGTAGGAAAGCACATTATTTGAGGAAATTTACATGACAGTTGGACTAAAGCTTAACTCTGCACCCACAAGGCGCGGAGAATATCGCGGTACGCAAATGCACTGCGCTCGTCAAGGCATCATCACTGAAGAGATGCAGTATGTGGCGTGGCGCGAAAATCTGCCTGTGGAATTGGTACGTGCCGAGGTTGCTAGAGGTCGGGCGATTATTCCCGCTAACAAGAATCACACTAATCTTGAGCCTATGGGCATCGGTATTGCCTTCCGATGCAAAGTTAATGCCAATATCGGTGCATCACCTAACTCTTCTAACATTGACGAAGAAGTTGCCAAGCTGCATCTATCGGTCAAGTATGGCGCAGATACCGTGATGGACTTGTCCACAGGTGGCGGTGATTTAGATGTGATCCGTACTGCGATTATTAATGCTTCACCAGTTCCCATCGGTACTGTTCCCATTTACCAAGCGCTCGAAAGTGTGCATGGCAGAATGGAGAATCTGACTCCAGATGATTTTCTACATATCATTGAGAAGCACGCTGAACAAGGCGTTGATTATCAAACTATTCACGCAGGGATCTTGATCGAGCATCTTCCTCTAGTCAAGAACCGTCTTACGGGAATTGTTTCTCGTGGTGGTGGTATTTTGGCTCGATGGATGTTGCACCATCACAAGCAAAACCCTCTCTATACCCACTTCAATGACATCATCGAAATCTTCAAGAAGCATGATGTATCGTTCAGCTTAGGCGATTCTCTTCGCCCTGGATGTTTGCATGATGCCTCTGATGCAGCACAACTTGCAGAATTGAAAACCCTCGGACAGCTAACCCGTCGTGCTTGGGAACATGATATTCAAGTCATGGTCGAAGGTCCTGGACATGTGCCGATGGATCAAATCGAGTTCAATGTGCGTAAGCAAATGGAAGAATGCTCAGAAGCTCCTTTCTATGTGCTGGGTCCCTTGGTTACTGACATTGCCCCTGGATATGACCACATCACTTCCGCGATCGGTGCAGCGATGGCTGGTTGGTATGGTACTGCCATGCTTTGCTATGTCACACCGAAGGAACATCTCGGTTTACCCAATGCAGAAGATGTGCGTAATGGCTTGATTGCTTATAAGATCGCCGCTCATGCTGCCGATATTGCGCGTCATCGTCCTAACGCCCGCGATCGCGATGATGAGCTATCAACTGCACGTTACAACTTCGATTGGAACAAACAGTTTGAGTTATCCCTCGATCCAGAACGTGCTAAGGAATATCACGATGAGACTTTGCCTGCGGATATCTATAAGACCGCAGAATTCTGCTCAATGTGTGGGCCTAAGTTCTGTCCGATGCAAGAGAAAGTTGATGCTGAAGCAATTTCCGAGCTTGAGAAGTTTCTCGCCAAAGCGCCTGTAACTTCGGCTTAATCAAAGATCTAAAAAAGGAGGTGCATCGCACCTCCTTTTTTTTATATGAAACAAAAGCAACTTCCTGCTAGTCTAGTTAGACATGTTTGCTAGATATCTTGTTGGTGTCCGAATATGAATAAGTTTCCCTGTCCTAGTCTTATTAATATAGTTTTTCTTGCCTCACTCGCCACACCCTCGATTGCTTGGGCGCAACCTGCTCAACAAAAGATTGTTTATGTATCTCCACAAGGTACTGATGCACAGGCTTATCGAACGATCACGGCTGCGATCGCAGCCAATCCCCAAGAAGGAACAATCTTTCAATTAAGTAATGGTACATATAGCGCCGCCAGTGGCGAAAGTTTTCCGATTCGTCTTCCTAAAGGTGCAATTCTACGCGGTAATCCTAGTGCAAATGGAAGTAATGTAATCATTAGCGGTGGTGGTCGCTTTGTTAGTCCTACCTTTGCCAGTCAAAATATTGCGATCGTCGCCGCAACTAACTCCCGCATCGAAGGCGTTACAGTCACCAATAGCAATCCACGGGGGTACGGACTATGGTTAGAGTCCAGTCGCAATGTGGTTATTGCCAACAACAGCTTTGTGCGTAGTACCCACGACGGCATTTTCCTCACAGGCAGTGCTAACGCTTACATCGGCAATAATCTATTTACGAACAACAAAGGCAGTGGTATTTCGGCTCTTGGTACAAGCACAGGGGAAATCCGTGATAACAGGTTTGAGAATACAGGCTTTGGACTGTCGATTGGACAACAATCTCAGGTGGTGTTAGCAAATAATAATATCTCTCGCAATGTCGATGGAATTATTATTTCTAACACGGCTCAGCCAACGCTGCGCGGCAATGCGATCGCTGATAATCAGCGTAACGGTTTAGTAGTTCTCAGTAGTTCCAATGGCTCTCCTCGTCCTGACCTTGGCACGACGATTTCGCTAGGAAATAATACCTTCCGAAACAACCGTGAATTTGATATTAACAATGCTACAACTATTCCTTTAACAGCCGTAGGCAATCAAATTACTCAATCGAAAGTTAAGGGATTATTGGATTTAAGAGCATCGAGTTCTCCAATTACCAATGCTAGCCCCATCGCTTCTATCCGTCCTGCCCCACTTCCTGCAATTCCCGCATCGCCTACAAATACAGGAAATGCTATTCCGATTCAATCCAATCCTAATCCTTCTCCTACTACAGTATTTGTACCAGCCAAGCCACCTAGCGCTAGTCAAGCGTTGCCAAGTGCGGTGATTTCCACTAACCCTAGTGCTGCTAACAATGCGCCAACGTCGATCATCATTGAGCGTGACTATAGCACTCCAGCTAGCCCCCCTAGAGTTACCGCTTTACCACCTGTGTCTGTCGATCCTTCTACAGGCAAGCCTTTTCAATATCGGGTAGTTGTTCCTGCGACTTCCACTGCTATGACCCAAAGGATAAGAAAGATTGTGCCTGATGCATTTAGGTTATCGCGTAGTGGTCGCACTGTGATGCAAGTAGGAGCCTACAGTGAGAGTGCCACGGCAAATCAACTAGTGCAGAAACTCGCCCAATCTGGTTTAAGAGCAGAAATCATTCCCTTTCGCTAGAAGGATAAGGGACTTACAGCAAGTTTTGCATAACATCGATTTTTGGGCAGTTCGCCAACGGCGAACTGCCCAAAAATCGATGTTTATAATCAGAGTTGCTGCCTCATAACAACTCTCCTGTTTCCTGTAACGAATGCAATCGATGATAAATACCACCTTGAGATAAAAGCTGCTGATGGGAACCAATTTCCACAATTTGACCTTGATCTAAAACCACAATTTTATCAGCTTCCCGCACAGTGCTAAGACGGTGAGCAATCACAATTGTGGTGCGAGTTCCCTGAATTCGACGCATCGCTAATTGAATCGATCGCTCGGATTCATAATCAAGACTAGAAGTCGCTTCATCAAATACCAAAATGTCAGGATTAACTAGCAATGCTCGCGCAATCCCTAATCGCTGACGCTGACCTCCCGAAAGCCGCACACCCCGCTCACCCACAATCGTGTTATAGCCTCGTGGTAATAAATGGAGAAATTCATCAACACTAGCGATCGCACAGGCTTCTTGGACTTCGGCAAAGGTCGCCGTAGGATTTCCATACATGAGATTATCCATCAGGGTTCCATTGAAAATATCTACCTCCTGATGTACGATCGCTAAACGTTTGCGATAGCCAGTGATATCTAGTTCCGTAATCCCTTGACCATCGATCAAAATCCCGCCATTCGTTGGCTCAAAGTAACGGAACAGCAGTTTTACCAAAGTAGATTTGCCTGAGCCAGACCGACCGACTAGGGCAACAGTCTCATACGGCTCAATCGTAAATTGGATGTTTTCTAAAACATGACGATCGCGATCGTAGCCAAAGGTAAGATTGTGAAATTCGATTTTGCCATCAAAGCGATATTGGGGATATTTGGTGTTGGGATGGAGAGCGATCGCCGCATCCTGTCCATTCGCTTGTTTCATGAACTCATGGAAGCGCAACATCGAAGAATAGCGCCTTGCAAAGACTTCTGCTAGCAAGCAAATAGGTCTAATTTCCGAATAAGCCATACTTGCCAAAGTGGAAATAGTAATGAAATGCCCGATGGACATCTTGCCACCAAAAGTTGCAAAGAGAGCGGCTCCAAACACCACAAATTGACAGGCTTCTAAAACCGTATCGCGCACCATGCCCAGTTTCACATAGCCAATATGGATGCCCCAGAGGGATACTTTTGCTTCACGCACAAGGCGATCGCTTTGGCGTTTGTATTCCTTGGCTTCGTTGGCAAAAGCCTTCACAGTTTTGATATTGGTAATAATTTCTGAAGTACGGCTTTCTGTGTTTTCTTGATAAATATCAAGGGTTTCTTCCAGCTTCGTGAGATCCTTCAGCTTTCCTAAACTGCCCCATAGCACCAAAATAAATGACACTAAAAAGAAGACCGAAATCCACCATGCGATCGCGTAGATAATCACAAAAATACCAATGATTCGCACCACTTTTGGAATCAATTGCCCTGCGATTTCAGGATATGACCACATGTGATTAGCTAAGCCTCGCGCCACTCTCCCCGCAATCCGTCCCGCGTTGTTCTCATCGTAAAACTCAATCGGCAAAGTCAAGATTTTGGCGATCGCCTTTTGGGTTTGGTCACGACGAGTTTTGAGTGCAATTTCCCAATGGAAGTTATTGGCACACCATACCTGTATCGGCGCACGGATAACTGTAACTACAAAGATCAAACCCGATAGCGTGATTAAGGAATTCGTCTGATTTATCGACTGTCCAAACAGTGACACCATTGTCATGACGAAGTTGTTGATTTCATAATCAAGCGATCGCCCCGATAGCACATTCAGGATTTGCCCAACTGCATAGGGAACAGTGAGATCAATAATTTCAAATAAACTAGAAGCAGTGATGCTCCAGATCGCCTTTGTCCGATAGCGTTTAAAGTAACGTGCGATGTCCCAAAAATTAGCTGTCATGCTCGTCAAAATCCAAAATTAGAAAACCTAGACATAGCAGTTTTAATTTTGCCTACGGCAAAACTAAAACTTAAAACCCTTACTGAGATTGGTTTTTCGTTTTAATAAAGAACCAGATTTTTGATGGCGCGGCTTCGCCGCGCCATCAAAAATCTGGTTCTTTATTTTACGGCGAAGCCCTTACTCATTGGAAAACCGCTATAAACTAGGACTTACGCAAAAATGTCTCAAGAACCATATTGTAGCCTAGGGACAATTGATGAATTGCCTCTAGGGTGATCATCCACCAACTCCATCTTAAAGCAAAAAACATGTCGGCAAATCAAGGTCAACAACTAGAAACGTATAGTAATCAACATCCTCAAGAAGTTCTACTGGTCAAGCTACAAATTGATGGCGAACTTGACGAAGTGATGATTTTTAAGGGGTTTTCTAGCTCGTTGATGCGAGCTACGGCTTTTGATCCTGATGTACCCGTAATTAGCGATCGCGCGGAAATTTTAAATATTGATCGCCTTGCAGCACCCTATAAACCAAATCAGCCTAACTATCTCCAACAAGGGATAAAATGGGAACAGTTCCAAAATTATTTGTGAGGTATCCTCACAAGTCTAACTTAGGTTAAGAAGATATTTGATAGCGCGGCGGAGCCGCGCTATCAAATATCTTCTTTCAGAGTTGCACCCCTGTGGGGCGCAACTCTGCGGGTTTGAGTCTAATTACAGATTAGTAAACATGCTTGACGAAACGCGGCAATCAATTTATGACAGACAAGTGAGAATTGCTTCACTACATCTGTATCAAAATGTATTAAAGCAAGAAGCATGGGCTGCCTATGGGTCGCTATTGCGTAGCCTTGCTAACTATGCCTTAGACGGGCATGAAAATAGTTCGCGGCGACTTTCCTATTTATTTGCCTATGGCAGATGGTTTAGAGCGATCGCTGCGACGGGTTTCAACTGGCGAGATTATGTCATCTCGCAAATTTTGACCTCCGATAATCCCTTTAGTCAGCAAGCCCAAACCACTGACCTTAATAGTTTACCTGTGTCATTGGTTGTAGCCGCCAAGCATGACCTGCAGGTTTTAGAAGAAATTAGTCTTTGGGGTGGAAACAAATTAGTTGATTGCATTGAGGCTTTTGGCGATCTCCCTGTGGCTTGGCAATTGACAGAAAGTGACATGTCGCAAATATCCGAAGCGAAGCGATCGCTGATTCTCAAGTTTCAAGCAACCGATGACTGGACGCAACTTTTACCCGAACTAGCTGATTATTACAAACATTCAGGTACGGGCATATTTACCGATTACGGCGCATTCCGTTGGCACAAAGGACATCTGGAGGGAATTGCCTATCCTGATCTGGTGCAACTATCCGATCTGATCGGCTATGAGTCACAGCGCCAAACTTTGTATAAGAATACAGAAGCTTTTTTGGCTGGCTATCATGGATTGCACACTTTGCTCTATGGCAGTCGTGGCACGGGCAAATCTTCGATGGTCAAGTCATTGATGTATGCCTATGGCGATCGCGGTTTACGTTTGATCGAAGTTGCCAAAAATGATCTTAAAGACTTGCCAATCATTGCCGATATGTTGCGCCAAGTTCCGCAAAAATTTATCATTTTTGTCGATGACTTGTCCTTTGAGGAAGAAAGCGAAGACTATAAAGCGCTCAAGGTAGTTCTGGAAGGAAATCTGTCGGCACAGCCTGATAATCTCTTGGTTTATGCCACTTCCAATCGTCGTCATCTATTGCGCGAATACTTTAGCGATCGCCCCACCTTAAGTGATCTCAGTAATAGCAAAGAGGTCAATCCTTGGGACACAATGCAGGAAAAGTTATCCCTAAGCGATCGCTTTGGTTTGACTCTCACCTTTCTGCAAGCCGATCAAGAAATCTATCTCAAAATCGTGCATCACCTTGCTAAACGTGCAGGTATTAAATTACTGGATGACGATCTCAATTTTCGAGCTTTGCAATGGGCTACTCGCCATAATGGACAATCGGGGCGGACTGCTCAGCAATTTGTCAATTTTTTGCAAGCAGATTTAGAGCTTAATAAGTAGCGAGGCTCAATTCCAAAACCTGTAGCGCACGCGCAGCCTGCGCTACAGGTTTTGGCTCTGGTTTTTAATTATGCCCAGATACTCATAGCTGTTGTCATTTGTATTAGAGCAAATCAAAACCTAAGAAGCGAGGGGCGGCACTTTGCGCCGCCCCTCGTCTTCACATTATAAATTTTTAAGCGATGCTTCCTATGTGCCTCTATTGCAGCAGGATGCAAGTTTGTGGTCGCAGATTGCGAGCTGAGAAGGAACTAGCACAATCAGCAACCTTTAAACAGTTGGGAAGGTTTCAACTGGAAGTGGCGACTCAATCGATTCATGCTCACAGAGCGATCGCTCAGAAAGTCAATTGGCAAGCATTAGCATTACTGTACGCAGGTTTGATTCGGATTTCGCCTACTTTGGGGGCTTTAGTCAGTCATGCAGCAGCGATCGCCGAAGCGCAGGGAATAGAACAGGGTTTAATACATCTCAATGCAATCCCTTTGGATTCTGTGAAAAATTATCAACATTAGAAAAGTTAACAGTCATATGTTTGTGCGGATGTTTAGTGAGATTATAGAAAAATAGTTGCAAGGAAACCTGAGACTAGAAACTAGCTAAGTTTAAGGAAGTTTGTTGAGTCGGGAATTCATGAAAAAGGGTGCTGTCATCGATAAAACGGGACTCTACCGTTATTCGCTATGGCGAGAATGGGATATAGACAAGTCAAAAATTGTGTTTATTATGCTTAATCCGAGTAAGGCGGATGCAAGTATTGATGACCCTACACTGCGGCGATGTATTAGTTTTGCGAAGTTTTGGGACTATGGTTCGCTAATTGTCGTTAATCTATTTGCTTTTAGATCGGCAAGTCCTTTGGAGCTTAAAAAGGTGGATGATCCTGTTGGGAAGCAGAATGATCGCTATTTAAAAAAGGCGATTAAGTCAGCCGATAGGGTTGTTGTTGCTTGGGGAAATAACGGAAAGTTAATGCAACGCGATCGCTTTGTTTTAGAGTTGCTATCTAAACACAATACTCAGCCTCACTGTTTAGGAATTACAAAAGCTGGTTATCCACGTCATCCGCTATATGTGATGTGTAGTAAGGAACCTATCATTTATTAACGTATTTTTTTTGCGGGAGCTTTTTGGAGCAAAGTATCTAGAATTAGTTTAAGTGCGATTGCGCTTATCGCAAAAGAGAAGAAACTATTCTTGATTCAGTTGAAATACATCTACAATACGATCACAGCCTAATTATTCAGATCATTGGTAATTTGTAGAAATATACGCTAATAGTTATGTATATGTATTCAATCTAAAAACAAAATTTGATACACTAAAAACTAAATGGTATAGAGGTTTACTCTTGAATATTCTCATCGACACTATCAGAATCGCAGGTTTTCGAGGCATCAAAAATCTTGAGATGTCTTTGCCTCGCGTTACTTTGCTGATTGGGATGAATAATTCAGGAAAAACGTCTGTACTAAAAGCACTTCAATTAGCTTTGGGTGATTACTCACGCTATTTATCTGAAGAGGATTTTTATATAGGTAGTGATGATAAGCGTGCAGATGAGATAGTTGTAGATGTTAAGATTGTGCCTGTAGACGAACAAGGCGATCGTATAGATACATTTGATGATGATTGGCAGCGTGAATTTGAAGATAGGATTCAATCTGATGCTAATTCTCGCCAATATGTAGCACTTCGGACTCGTAGTAAACTAGATAAAGGTGGCTTTGATACATCCTACTCAGTGCTTAGAGTATGGACAGATGGCAACAATTGGCTTAATGCTCAAGTTGAGATTCCCAACAAAAAATTTCTTCGTCTTAATGGCATCCAATTTATTCCGATTGATGCTCAAAGAGATATCCATCAAGAAATTGGAGAAAAATCTTCGTTAGTTAGGAAGGTTTTGTCGAACATTAAATATAGCAAAACTGAAGTTGATGCATTAGAAGCAATGATCAATGAGTTGAACGATCAGGCGATCTCCAAAAGTAATGAACTTGCAACCCTTAAGACAAATTTAGAAAATCTTAATCAGTCATTTGAAAGTTCTGGCAAAGCAGAAATCACTCCTTTTCCACGGAAGATCCGAGATCTTTCCAAGTACTTCTCGGCACACTTTGGCGAAGATGCAAGCAGCACCTTTTCCATGGAATATCACGGTATGGGGACAAGAAGCTGGGCATCTATGTTGATCGTAAATGCTTTTGCCGAGTTAAAAAAGAAAGAATATGAGGAGGAAGAAAATCTTTTCTTTCCTATTCTCGCCGCCGAAGAACCAGAAGCACACTTGCATCCAAATGCTCAGAAAACTTTATATCAACAACTTGAGAAGTTTGAGGGGCAAGTAATTATCAGTACTCACTCGCCTTATGTAGCGGCAATGGCTAAACAAACAGAGTTGAGATATTTAAAGAGAACTCCTGATGGTATTACCGTTAGACATCTAAATCCCGACCTTGATCAAGAGGAACGGCGTAGACTACAGCGAGAGGTTATTCATTCTAGGGGTGAAATTCTTTTTTCTAAGGCTCTTGTTCTATCTGAAGGTGAAACTGAAGAACAAGCACTCCCTTTACTCTTTAAAGAGTATTGTGGCAGTGAAGCATTTGTTAAAGGAGTAAGTTTTATTGGTGTGGGCGGAAAAGGAATAAAATATCTTCCTTTTTTGAAATTTGCCAAGGATTTTGATATACCTGTGTTTATTTTTAGTGATGGAGAAACGGAAGCAGTCGATCAGCTAAAGAAAACCTACGATAAAGTGCATGGTGAGACAGATATTTTAGTAGCCTCAAATATTACGATCCTTGATAGTGAAGACTTTGAGGGATATCTTGTATCATGTGGATGCACTGAAATTATTAAATATGTAATATGCCAACAAGAAGGTGATGATGCTATTGAAGTCTGGATTAGAAAGAATCAAGGGCAGAATGACAAAAAGAATAAACCACCGAAAGACTATACAGGAATTGATGGTCATGAGAAAGCTCTCAAAGAAATTCTTGATAAGGGGAAAGTAAAATATGCACCATTAATTGCAGAAAAGCTTTGCAAACTTGAGAAAGAGAAGTTGCCTCCAAAGATTCTTGAGTTTTTCCAGAAACTTGAAAATGGAGGAATAATATGAACGGTTTATCGCCAGAGCAATCAAGCATAGTATACTCGCCAATTGGTCAAGCAATGCAGGTACTAGCTTCGGCTGGTTCAGGAAAGACTCGTGTTTTGACAGAGCGCGTAAGGCATATCATCAACAACACTAAAAAAGATGGAGTTATAGCATTAACTTTCACAAATAAGGCTGCGGAAGAAATGCTCAATCGACTACAAGACCTTGAAGGTGTTAATGAACGATGCTGGATAGCGACAATTCATTCTGTAGCTCAACGCATACTTGAACAGTATGGACATACCCTTAAAGATGTTGCTTTGCCTTCTGAGTTACATATTTACGATCGTGATGAAGATCGCAAAACTATTTTTATTCAATCTCTGCGAAATGAGGGCATAGATATTGATAAATTTCTTGATGTGTCTGATAGTAAAACAAAAAGAGAGCGAGAAGCTAAAATTCAAACTCGATTAGGACAGTTTGCTACTGTAAAAAGAGAGTTATTGGATGAGCAAGAAATTATTAATAAATATTCTGAAAACATCAAATTTTTGTCAATCTATCGTTCTTACCAAAAAGCTCTATTTGAAAGTGGAGGTATTGATTTTGATGACATTCTTGTTTACGCACATAAAATACTTCTTGATAACTCATGGTGCGGTGATATCTATCGTGCAAAATATAAGCATATTTGCGTTGATGAAGCCCAAGATCTGAACAAATCTCAATATGAGTTTATAAAAGTTTTATGTGGAGAAAAAATACAGAGCGTTATGATGGTTGGCGATCCCAATCAGATGATTTATGGTTTCAATGGCTCATCAAACAGATATCTCCTTCAAAATTTTCTTGAAGACTTTAGTCCGACTCAGTATGTTCTTAGTAAGAACTTTCGTAGCTCAAAAGCTGTTGTTAATCTGGCTAATAAAATCAAACAAGGTTCTCAATCAGAATATGATTTTGCTCTTGAGGGGCGTAGTGAAATTAAAATGCTAGATGATGAAAATTCTGAAGCAATTTGGATTTGCAATAAAATTGATGAATTAATCCAAGAAAAATCGAATCATGAGATTGAAGGTGATATTTCACTGGACAAAATGGTAGTTATTGCTAGAAATCGTTTTGTCTTTAAGACTCTTGAAAAACATCTTAAATCAAGAGGAATTAATCCTTTATTTAATAGGGGGGAACGACAAGTAGAACCATCTTCAACTTTTGGCAAGGTCTTAGATCTTGCGATTCGTGTACGATTGAATAAAAAAGATTGGGTAGATGGCAAAAAACTGTGTACAGTTTTGAAGATTGACAGTCCTGATGTATGGGATGACGAATGTATATTGAGTAAATTTGCTAAAAACGTTCTAAACACAGATATTCCCATCCCTGATATTCAGTCCAAACTTTTACTTGAGATTCAAAATTTAGATATAAATGATCCAAATATACCTAAACTTTGTAAATGTTTTGCTCAACTAATCGAGGAAAGAAAAAATGAAACATTAAATGAATTTGAAGAAAATGAACTGGAACGCTCTTTGATAGAGCTTCAGGAATTTAAAGAATGTTGGCAAAAATCTAAGATTTTAGGATTAGGTTCTCTTTCTTCTTTTCGTAATGCAATGGCGTTAGGACAGTTAAATGGAAATAATGGTAGATCTGGACTAACTTTAAGTACAGTGCATACTATGAAAGGATTAGAGAAAGACATTGTTTTTTTGATGGGAATGTGTGAAGGCGTTTTCCCAGACTACCGCGCTCGTAGTGAACAAGAACTTGAAGAAGAAAAAAATAATGCTTTTGTTGCTGTTACTAGAGCTAAAAGATGGATTTACATAACATTTCCTCGGTTGCGAAAAATGCCTTGGGGTGATAGTAAAGTGCAGCACCCATCTAGGTTTATTCGGGATATGCAGGGATAGACATCATTTAGCGAAGGTTTTATAGCCAAGAAAAATATCCCGACTAAGCACAAATGAGATCGCATTCTAAACACAAAAAACTAAAAATTACGCACTCTCCCATGAGTCCCCATGAATCTCTCTCATACAGATCTGCACACAACCCTCCAAAGCCAAAAGCGCATCATCCATCGACTCATATTCATCTTCACCTTCCCAAAATATTCCACCTTTCTCAAAAGCACGAACAAACCCACTAGAATAACCATCATCTCTCCAGCCAATCTCAATTATTCCATTCTCTTGATTAACCCAACAAGAAATATTCGGATATTTGCTTTCAAAAGATTTCTTAGACATAGATTTATACAGGCGATTGTCCCATTGTCTTAGACACTAAGGCGATCGCGCTACATCCTCGACCTCGTTAAGTGCGATCGTGCGCGTAAGTGTCGAATCAGTTGCGATCGTCAATAGCTTGCCACCATTGCATGAGAGACAGAAAAATTTGCTATGATCCACCATAAGGGCAATGCACGAATTGTCCCTACCATTACTAAAAGAATTAATTCACCATGAAAGCCTCTTTAATCAAGATCAAAAAACCTAGTAAAGAAGACCTCCTTGCTTTCCGCCGTTCTTCTCAAAAAATGGCTGAATTATTAAAAGCTCATGGCATTAGCGAAGATGAAATCATTGCCGAATTTAACGCTATGCGTAAACAAGCAAGGAAAGACGCAACCAAATAATGTCAAAGACACTTGCCTTAGATACAAACATCTTGGTACGGGCTGTACTAGGTGACAAAGTTTCCAACCTCTTAGAAAAATACAATAACAATTGCCAATTTCTCACACCAAATAATTGCTATCAGGAACTAGAGCGTCACTTACCCCAAATTTTACAAAAACGTAAATTTCAATCAGACATATCATCACAGGCGATTGCTGATTTAGCCAAAATCGTAATCCCAATAACAGAAGAAGATTACCTACAATATAAAAACGAAGCTCAAAGACGCATTAAAGCAAGAGATCCTAACGATTGGGAAGTGGTTGCCTTAGCCATGCACTTTGATTGTCCAATTTGGACAGAAGACAAAGACTTTTTTGGAATTGGCATCGCCACATGGAACAGCCAAAACGTAGAAATTTATCTTATGCAATGATTAGTAATCGATACCAATCACTGAGATTAGCGATCGCTATTACAAAAACAACTAATCTTCAGGCAAAAAATCCTCATCTAGCGTTTGCTCAGAAGTAAAAGGAGACTCCATTGGAAAAGTAGCGATCGCTAATCCTGTCTCGACACTGGCTAACTTCCTTATATAATCCATGCCGCAGTTTTCTAAATTACGCATAGCTTTACTTACTTACTCTACAAAACCTAGAGGGAGCGTGATCCATACTCTAGAACTTGCGGAAGCATTGCAAGCATTGGGACATCAAGTATGTATCTACGCATTAGACAAAGATGGTTTAGGATTTGATCGCCATTTGTCCTGTGAAGTTCAACCAATTCTTGCCCAACCTGCACCACAGGAAATCGATCAGCTAATCCAGCAACGTATTCAGGAATTTGTGGATTACTTGCAGAATTCAAACCCTGATTATGATATTTATCACGCTCAAGACTGCATCAGTGCCAATGCTCTAGCAATTTTGCGATCGCAAGGACGCATTCCCCACTTTATCCGCACCATTCACCACATCGAGGACTATAACAGTCACTATTTACAGGCTTGTCAGGATCGTTCTATTCGAGAAGCTGAGCTTTGCCTATGCGTAAGTGCAGGCTGGCAAACCCAAATTTATGAACATTATCAAATCCATGCGCCGCGAGTAATTAATGGTGTGAATCTGCAAAGATTTTCCCGCGATCGCAATTGTACAGAATTACAAATCAAACAAAAATTTGGTTTAACTGGTTCACCAATTTATTTAACTGTGGGCGGGATTGAACCACGCAAGAACTCAATTAAGTTAATTCAAGCCTTTGCTCAAGTTTTAGTGGACTTCCCCGAAGCGCAGTTAGTAATCGCAGGAGGTGCAACCTTATTTGACTATCAAGACTATCGCGATCAATTTATGGCGATCGCACAGGAGCTAGATATCGCGAAATCCCTCATTATTACAGGCGTTCTCACGGATGTGGAATTGCCTGTACTTTATCGCTGTGCTGATGCTTTTGTCTTTCCCTCGGCAAAGGAAGGTTGGGGCTTGGTAATCATGGAGGCGATCGCTTCGGGTTTACCAGTGATCACTTCTAACTGTACGCCTTTTACGGAATTTTTATCTGAACAACAGGCTGTGCTGATTGATCCTGATGATGTGGAGGCGATCGCCCAAGCCATGCGATTAGTTCCTAAACCCGATTTTAGTCAGTTTCTAGTCCAAGCTAGCCAAGAAATTTTGACAAAATACACTTGGGAAAATTCGGCTCAAATGCATACAACACATTATGCAAAAATGGTATTAAGTAGCTAAGAAAAACTAAAAACCGTAAAGTTGCACCCCTGCGGGGCGCAACTTTACGGTTTTTGGTAATTGGCACTTAGGCGGCGCAAAGCGCCGTTTACCATCATTTAGAGGAGATTTTATGCCTGAAGTCCGTTTTCAAATCACTTGGCCAGACAACTCTCAAGACTCTTGCTATTCACCATCTTTAATCGTCAAGGAATATTTTGCGCCCGATACTGAGTATGACCTAGTGGATTTTGTAGAGCGATCGCGGACTGCGCTGAATATTGCTAGCGATCGGGTTAAGGCAAAATATGGGTTTCCCTGTGGCTTAGCTTTAGGTCAATTACAGGAAATCGAGGCAAAAGCGGCGAAATTCTGTGAGATCAAGCAACCCAAAGTGAAAGTTATTAAATTTAACAATTAGGTTGCATTATGCACGCTATCTGATAAGATATAATTCCTTATAAATTTGGAGAGATGGCTGAGTGGACGAAAGCGGCAGATTGCTAATCTGTTGTACGGCAGGTAACTCCGTACCGAGGGTTCGAATCCCTCTCTCTCCGTTCACGAGACTGTCATAGAGCGATATGGTTGATAACCCTTCCAAGGATGTAGTAGGCGAAGCTCCAGAAGTTGATCCTAGTAAATTTACTGCGTCAGATGTCGCAGCGATTGCAGATCGTTTAGAGCGCGATGACTACGCCAGTGCTTTTGAGAGTTTGAACGATTGGCATATTTTGCGATCGCTAGCTTTTAAAGGCTCCGAATTAGCCGAGCCTTACCGTCATTTATTAGATCTTGAAGCATTTGATGAATGCTAAATTCCCAAATAAAAAGCGCCGCTAAGCGGCGCTTTTTATTTGGGATCGTAGAAAATTGCGCTAAGCGCACTCTTTTATGGCTGGGGACTAGGACTAGGTGCGGCGGGCAAACCGTTCGTAAACTTTTCCGTAGCATCTTTGCTTTCGTAAATACAATCAACTACGGGAGCCTTGTCTAGATCACCTGTAAAGCCAAAGGTATTCATTCTGTCTTTGCATTGACGAATATCCGCTTCTTTAATTACATTTTTTTGTAATAGCACGTTCCAGTTATTGGGCAAAACTACGCACCCCGGCTCAGGTTCAGCTTGACTGATGAACACGTTAAAGGGATTGAGGGTGACATAGACACGGCTACTCATCACCATAGCTGATGCACCATAGTTATTGCAAAAATCACGGCTAGGCGCAAGGTTATCTAAACGAATCGCATCAACTGTACGCGGCGTAGGATTGAGCGTAGACAAAGCAATGCCAACACCAATACCGACCGCAAAAATTGCGCCTGCGATCGCGAGTTTAGTGGTTGTACCGTTTGACTTTGGTTCAGTGGGAGGTTGGTTCAGAGTTGAAGAATATCTACGTCTTGCCATAGATGTGAGTTAGGGTTATTCCCTAGGGTAACCGAAAATGCTGAAGATTTAAGCAATTTGCTTAGCAAATCGCTCGAAAGTTAGAGAACTGCCACACCTGCACGATCAAGAATTTCAGGAATCAAGTGTTCGGCTTTGATCGCCATAATATGTACACCTTGGCAGATTTGCCGCGCAGTTTGGATTTGTTCGGCAGCGATCGCCATGCCTTCCTGTAACGGAGATTTTGCTTTGGCGAGGCGATCGATAATATGCTCAGGAATCTGTACTCCTGGGACAAATTTATTCAGAAACAAGGCATTTTTAGCGGATTTAATCAAAAATATGCCCGCCAAAATCGGTTTGTCTGATTGATTAGCAATTTGATTCACAAATTTGTCAAGACGCTCAAAGTCAGTAATCAATTGGCTCTGGAAAAATTGTGCCCCTGCATTAACCTTACGCTCAAAGCGTTTTTGTAAACCTGACCAGCTTGGCGACTGCGGATCAACGGCGGCTCCTGCTAAAAAGTCAGTACCTTGATGGGGCAGAGCTTTCCCATTAGCATCCAGCCCCTGATTCAGTTTTTGGATTAATTGCAGTAGGCGCACCGATTCATAGTCAAACACCGATCGCGCATCGGGAGAGTCACCTGCTTTGACAGGATCGCCTGTCAAAGCCAAAATATTGGTGATACCCAAGGCTGCTGCCCCAAATAAATCTCCTTGTAGCGCAATCCGATTGCGATCGCGGCAAGCGATTTGACAAATAGTTTCAAGCCCAATTTGTTGCTGAATCAATACTGATGCAGCGACAGGACTCATACTCATCACCGCCCGACTGGAATCGGTAATATTCACCCCATGAACGCGCCCTTTGAGCGATCGCGTTTGTTCGAGCATATGGGTGGGGTCACTGCCCTTGGGTGGCGACACCTCCGCCGTGATTAGAAATTCCTTGTTGGCGATCGCCTTACGAAACTTGGTAAAGGGTGGCTCTGACTGCTCAAATACTGACTGGGGCGGCTCGATCATGCGAAACAAAACTGTTAAAGAAATTTTAAGATTGTCTGCATTTTAAACTATTGCGATTACAGGTAGTGATTAAGGGAAAATACCCAGCAATTCTCAATATGGCAATTTTAGTGTTTCCAGCGCCGAAGGCAATGGAAACACTAAAATTGCTTTTTTTATAGCAATAAGAGCTTTGCTTAGGACATTAAACCCAAATAAATAAAGGCGGCGCTTCGCGCCGCCTTTATTTAACGTCAGTTCGACGAAAGCGAAAAATGGTAAGCATCGCTTAGCGATGCTTACCATTTTTCGCCATTTGCGGCGTGCGAAGCACGCCGCAAATGGCTATATAACGTGAGTTCAATATAGCCATAGCCACCTGTATCAGGACAAATCAAAACTCAAGTAGTGTGAAGCACCGCCTCACACTACTTGGGTTTTATGTCCTAATAAGAATGGCGACAACTATAGTGAGAGTTGCTGATTTTTTTAAATTTAAATTGAGATTTTGATTGTTTTTGTGTAACAATTGTAGATCGCACTTTTAAGTAATCTTACAACTAAAAAAATGGCTAAAAACAAAGGTGTCCGTCTCGTTATTACACTAGAGTGCACCGAATGTCGCTCCAATGCCAATAAGCGATCGCCTGGTGTATCTCGTTATACGACCATGAAAAATCGTCGTAATACCACCGCAAGGTTAGAACTCAAAAAGTTCTGTCCCCATTGCAACTCCCACACTGTTCACAAAGAAATCAAATAGTCCCTTAACCCAATCACCAAAACCGCGTAATCCCAATCATGGCAATGAACTCCTCTTTTTATCGTAAGCGCCTCTCTCCGATCGCGCCTGCTGCCAAAATCGACTATAAAGATGTCGAATTACTGCGTAAGTACATCACCGAACGAGGCAAAATCTTGCCTCGTCGTATTACAGGTTTAACTGCAAAGCAGCAACGCGCATTGACCACAGCGATTAAGCAAGCTCGTGTAGTTGCTTTGTTGCCTTTCATCAACAAAGAAGGCTAAAAATTATCAAGACGCTTTGCGTCTTCTATATTTAACGTGAGTTCTATATCGGCATTTTCGTCTTGCTTCGCATGATGCAAATGGCGAAAAATGGGAAGAATCGCTTAGCGATTCTTCCCATTTTTCGCTTTCGTCGAACTGACGTTAATTCCGTTGTTCGAGAAGTTCGGCAAAAGCTTGCTCAAAATCTTCACTGGTAATCTTGAGATTTTCAAGCAGATTAGAAGCATCACGCTGATGACGACGGATTGCAAAAATAGCGGCGCGATTACTTAGAAAAGCGAGATCGGCTCCATTCCAATTTTCGGTACGGTCAGCCCAAACATCTAAATTAAGATGATCATCAAGGGGGCGATCGCGATTATGTACTTCTAAAATCGAACTGCGGCTGTCGCGATCTGGTAAATCGACCATCATATGCAATTCGATGCGACCCGATCGCAATAGTGCAGGATCGATAAAATCACGGCGATTGGTTGCGCCAATTACCAATAGTCCTTCAGCCGATTGCAAGCCATCCAGCTCAGTTAGTAACTGACCAATCACGCGATCGCTCACACCACTGTCACCTTGATAGCTCCCCCTTGCAGGTGCAAGCGTATCGATCTCATCAATAAATATGACGCAGGGAGCCGCCTGACGTGCTTGAGCAAATAACTGTCTAATCGATTGTTCGGAAGCTCCCACCCATTTCGTTAGCAGTTCCGAACCCGCAACCGCAATAAAATTTGCTTGGGCTTGAGTGGCGATCGCTTTAGCCAGTAAAGTCTTGCCTGTCCCTGGGGGGCCATAGAGTAATACTCCACGGGTTGCCTTAGCACGGGTATGGGCATAGAGTGCAGGATCAACTAATGCGCCTGCTACCGCTTCTTGAAGGGTTTGCTTAACTTTCGCCAGTCCACCGATTTCAGCCCATTGCACAGTAGGAACTTGAATTTGCAGCGATCGCAATACGGCGGGGTGAACCTGCTTTAACGCAAATTCAAAATCGGCACGATTCACATCAAGGTTTTCAGGAATATCCGCCACACTGGTTACTTGTCGCCGCAAAGCATTAGTCGCCGCCACTTGGCAAAGTCCC
The DNA here is from genome assembly GCF_034931345.1 of Pseudanabaena sp. CCNP1317. Classification (NCBI taxonomy): domain Bacteria; kingdom Bacillati; phylum Cyanobacteriota; class Cyanophyceae; order Pseudanabaenales; family Pseudanabaenaceae; genus Pseudanabaena; species Pseudanabaena sp. CCNP1317. The sequence continues at coordinate 51,425 of NZ_JAYGIF010000102.1, forward strand.
TTAATATCTGCTCCCACATAACCATAGGCGCGATCAGCAATCTCATCTAAATCCACATCATCAGTCAAAGGCATCGATCGCGTATGGATTTCCAGAATTTCACGCCGTGCATGGCGGTCGGGTATGGGGAAAATAATCTCGCGATCAAATCGGCCGGGACGACGGAGGGCAGGATCGATCGCATCGGGGCGATTGGTAGCGGCTAACACGATTACGCCTTTAGTCTCGGCAAATCCATCCATTAAGCCTAGTAATTGTGCTACGAGACGCTTTTCCACTTCTCCTTCGACATTGGCGCGATTGGGAACGAGAGCATCAATTTCATCGATAAAAATCAAACAGGGTGAAGATTTTGCTGCTTTCTCGAAAACCTGTCGCAACCGAGTTTCGGCTTCCCCATAGTATTTACTAATGATTTCTGGCCCCACGATCGCAATGTAATTTACGCCCAACAGAGTTGCCAGCGATCGCGCCGTTAGAGTTTTGCCAGTACCGGGGGGACCAACGAGCAGAACGCCTTTAGGTGGTTCTAGCCCTAATTTAACTAAAATATCAGGACGTTTTAGGGGAATTTCAACTAAATCACGTAACTGCGCTAAGGTATCACCTAATCCGCCCACGAGTTCAGAAATCGCCTGTGGTTTCTCGGTTGGAGAATTATCTTTTTCGGGTTTGACCACATCAGGGGAAGTGACTTCACTGCTCCCCCCTGTTGCCGTCGCAGCACGAGGCGATCGGGGAATATTACCGCGTCGGGGAATGCTGGACAATGGACGGGAAGTAACATTTACCTCAGTATGAATTTCACCAGATTTCTGCTTCTCATCCAGTTTTTGAGCAAGATCGATGAGTTGATCAAGATTTAGTAATTGCTTAACATCATCCACTAGAGATTCAAAGCCTTCCACTTTGAAAGCAAATTTGTCCTTAAAACTATCTTTGTCATTACTCATCGATGCTAGTTCCTATTAATCATCTAGAGAGTTGCGGCGCGAAGCGCTGCCACTCTCTAGACGCAGCTATATGCTGATTCTAACTCTGATTTAGGAGCGATCGCATCAGCATAAAGTAGAGGGAGATGCTAATCGTCTCTCTACTTGTACCAAGTTAAGAAATGGCGTAGCCATTTCTTAACTTGAAAACCCTTAAGCGGTTTGGTTTTTAATTCACAAAAGTGTGATCACACTTTTGTGAATTGGCATTACACAAATATTGTGATCTCAAATATGAAAAATGTGTCTCTATGTAATGTTTTTGTCTATGGCACGCTCAAGCCCAATGAAGCCAATTATGCAGAATATTGTGCGGGTAAAGCGATCACTCAGCAACAGGCGATCGCCTATGGTGAATTATTTGCGCTGCCCATGGGTTATCCTGCGATGACTATTGGCAACGCTCAAGTGCATGGATATTTGCTCTCTTTTCCTGATGCAAGTATTTTAGAGTCATTGGATCAGCTAGAGGATTATCAAGGCGATCGCGCATCTCATGAGAATTTATATGATCGGCGACTGATAGAAGTTTTTGATTTGCAAGGTGTTTCTTTGGGGATAGCGTGGGCTTATTTTATGGAATTAACACAAGTCACCAAATTGGGAGGGATTGCTCAACATGATGGCTTGTGGACTCAGAATCAATAAATATTTTGAAAGCTTCGCGAACCTTTCAAAATATTTATTGTGGCTCAATTGATCGGTAATACCAAAATACAAAATGGTTACGCCATTTTGTATTTTGAAAACCACTACTAGGTCTAGCTTTTAATTCACAAAAGTTTGGTAACACTTTCGTGTTTTGGCATAATTGCTGTAAATGATTGCTCACAACCAAATCACGAAAGCTATGGCAACACTTTCGTGATTTGATATTAAATAAAGTTCATTAAATTTAAAAACGTGTTGCTCATATAGCAATCCTATAATAGGTTGTGAGAGAACGCCCCTTCGGGGCGCACTCTCACAACCCTCAAAATCTTACAACTCATTTAGGAGTGCTATATGATTAGTAACACGTTTTTAACTAACGCGAACGAGAAGTCCCGCACTCTATCCGTTTACAAGGATGAGTGACGGGATGAAAGTGAGCCAGAAACAAATTGAGCGACAGCAGAAGTTATCTATGCTATAATTAGCTTATCAGTATTCTACAATCTTGATAAATGTATAAGGCGTACAAGTACAGAATCTATCCCACAAGTGAGCAAGAAACCTTGCTTGCAAAGTCTTTTGGCTGTG